>NZ_JAAKNE010000016.1:0-53160 GCF_049170755.1 Aeromonas sp. 604176 | reverse complement strand
CGCAGCCTCGCCAAGGTCTATGACTTCTACGAGCAGCCGCTGGGTCACGTGCAGTACACCATCGCCAAGTTCTACCGGATCAATGGTGGCAGTACCCAGAACAAGGGCGTTGCGCCGGATATCAGCTTCCCGACACCGGTTGCGCCGGAAGAGACGGGCGAAAGCCGCGAGTTTAATGCGTTGCCTTGGGACAAGATAGCCTCAGCCAACTACGAGAAACTCGGCAATTTCACCAGTCTGCTGCCCAAGTTGCAGGCTGCCCACGATGCTCGGATCGCCAAGGATCCCGAGTTTGCCTATGTGATGCAGGACATCGCTGACTACAAGGAGGAGAAAGACAAGAAGTCGGTCTCCCTCAACGAGGCGGAGCGTGTTGCAGAGCAGGCGAAACAGGATGAGAAAGTGCTTAAACGTACCAATGAGCGCTTGGCACGTCTTGGCAAGCCGGCAGTCAAGAGTCTGGACGAACTGCCCGCTGATTTTGAAGCGCCCGATGAGTATCTCATCGAAGCGGCCAATATCACGGCGGATCTGGCTATGGACAGCAAACGCAGCTGACAGGCAACCCATCATGCACAAGGGCGACTGCGGTCGCCCTTTCTTTTTATCTGGCACATCTGACGTCATGCAAATCGTTTGACCCCGCCAGTAGGTTGTGACAGCCTCTTTCTCGCCTTTAACAAGCGTGGAAGCAGACAATAATGACCGATCACTCCCAGGCCATGACGGCCAAATATCGCCAGGATTATCAGGCGCCGCTCTACTGGATCGACACTATCGACCTCGATTTCCAATTGCAGGAACCACTGACCCAGGTCACTGCCATCACCCGCATTCGCCGCAACGGCGAGCACAATGCGCCGCTGGTCCTCGATGGCGAGCAGCTGACCCTCAAGAGCATTGCCATCGATGGCATTCCCTGTGACCACTACGAGCAAGGCGAGAGCAGTCTGACCCTGTTCAACCTGCCTGCCGAATGTGTGCTGACCATTGTCACCCTGCTGGATCCGGCCGCCAACACCGCACTCGAAGGGCTTTACAAGTCTGGCGATGCCTACTGCACCCAGTGTGAAGCTGAGGGCTTTCGTCGCATTACCTATTATCTGGATCGCCCCGACATTCTGGCGCGCTACAGCACCCGCATTACCGCCGACAAAGCCAAATATCCCTTCCTGCTATCCAATGGCAACAAGGTCGACAGCGGTGATCTGGATGGCAGCCGTCACTTCGTGCAGTGGCAGGATCCTTTCCCCAAACCGAGCTACCTGTTTGCGCTGGTGGCCGGTGATTTCGATGTGGAGCGCAGCCACTACACCACCAAGAGCGGCCGCAAAGTGGCCCTCGAGATCTTCGTCGACAAGGGCAACCTCGATCGCGCCGGTTTTGCCATGGAGAGCCTCATCAACTCCATGCGCTGGGACGAGCAGCGTTTCGGCCTCGAGTACGATCTCGACATCTACATGATCGTCGCGGTGGACTTCTTCAACATGGGCGCCATGGAGAACAAGGGGCTAAACATCTTCAACTCCAAATTCGTGCTGGCCAATCCTGCCACCGCTACCGACAGCGACTACCACGGTATCGAACGGGTGATCGGTCACGAATATTTCCACAACTGGACCGGCAACCGCGTCACCTGCCGCGACTGGTTCCAGCTCAGCCTGAAAGAGGGGCTGACGGTATTCCGGGATCAGGAGTTCTCCTCCGATCTGGGCTCCCGCGGCGTCAACCGCATTAACAACGTGCGTACCGTGCGCGGCCCGCAGTTTGCCGAAGATGCCGGCCCCATGGCGCATCCGATCCGCCCGGATGTGGTGATCGAGATGAACAACTTCTACACCCTGACCGTCTATGAGAAGGGGTCGGAAGTGATCCGCATGATGCACACCCTGCTAGGTGAAGAGGCCTTCCAGGCCGGTATGCGCCTCTACTTCGAGCGTCACGACGGCTCGGCCGCCACCTGCGATGATTTCGTGCAGGCGATGGAGGATGCGTCCGGTGTGGATCTCGGCCGTTTCCGCCGCTGGTATAGCCAGTCCGGTACCCCCGAGTTGACCGTCACCGACGAGTACGATGCCGCCAGCGGTATCTATCGCCTCCATGTGAGCCAGCACACCCCGCCGACTCAGGATCAGCCGCAGAAGCTGCCGCTGCATATCCCCTTCGATATCGAGCTCTATGACGAGCAAGGTGCCGTCATCGCGCTGCAATATCAGGGCAAGGCCATCGGCAACGTGCTCGATGTGCTCGAAGCGGAGCAGACCTTCGAATTCGATCAGGTGCCGGTCAAGCCGGTTCCCTCCCTGCTGCGGGACTTCTCCGCGCCGGTCAAGCTGTACTATGACTACAGCGATGAAGCGCTCGCCTTCCTGATGCGCTTTGCTCGCAACGAGTTTGCCCGCTGGGATGCCGCCCAGATGCTGATCAACAAAGCGGTCATCGACGGGGTGGCGCGGGTGCAACACGGGCAGGGGGTTGAGCTCTCCCAAACCCTGCTGGCCGCCTTCGTCGCCGTTTTGGACGACAGCGAGCTGGATTTGGCCCTCAAGGCGGAGATCCTGGCGCTGCCAGGTGAAGCGACCCTGGCCGAGCTGTTCGAGGTGGCCGATATCGATGCCATCCATCAGGTGCGTGACGCGATCCACACCCGTCTTGCCGAGGCCTTTGGCGCGCGCTTGGCGGCTACCTATCAGAGCCTGCGTCTGAGCGGCTATCAGGTGGTGCACGCCGATATGGCCAAAAGGGCCCTCAAAGGAGTCGTGCTCGGCTATCTGGCGGCACTGGATGCGGAGCATGCCGATGCGCTGGTGCGCGAGCAGTATGCAACTGCCGACAACATGACCGACACTCTGGCGGCGCTGCAGGTGGCCAACGGCTATCTGTTGCCATGCCGCGCTGCGCTGCTGGCCGACTTTGAAGGCAAGTGGGCCAAGGATGGACTGGTGCTGGACAACTGGCTGCGGCTGATTGGCAGCAAACCGGCTGCCGATGTACTGAGCGAAGTGAAACAGGCGATGAATCACCCCACTTTCAGTATTCGCAACCCGAACCGGCTGCGGGCGCTGATCGGCAGCTTCGCCATGAGCAATCAGGTGCAGTTCCATGCGGTGGATGGCAGCGGTTACCGCTTCCTGACTGATCTGCTGATCGAGCTCAACGAAGTCAATCCGCAGGTGGCCTCCCGCCTCATCACGCCGCTTATCCAGTTCAAGCGACTGGATGAGGCGCGCAAGGCGCTGATCCGCGCCGAGCTGACCCGTCTTGCCAACCTTGAGGGGCTGGCGCGGGATCTGTTCGAGAAGGTCAGCAAGGCGCTGCAGCAGTAAGTGTCGACGAGGCAGGGGCGTTAACGCGCCTGCCTCTATTGTGTGATTTGTCGTGTGATCAGGAGCAAGCGTGAAGCAGTTTACTTTTCGGCTCTCATTGAATAGCGATGAGGTGATGCTGATGTATCAGGGCCATGCCAGACGGCTGGTGGTGCGCAGCGAACAGGGATTGACCCTGGAACTTGGCATAGAAAAAATACGGCCTTTTGTCGCCATCAATGGTGTGCATGGCTATTTTCGGCTGAAAACCCAGGACGATTACCGCTTTATCAGCCTCGAACGCATAAATTAACAAAAATAGAACAGATTACCGACTGTTTATCTGCTTTGCGTCACTATCTATCCGGTAAACCGGCACAAAGGTAGTGGGAATTTCTGTATTTTGGGTTATTTACAAAATTTCTCACAGTTTAAGCCGTGATCTGTACCTTGTTTTTAACATCTCGTTAGCACCTTTCCTCGCCTTCCCTTATCCAAGCCATTACACTTCGCAACAACTCTGCACCAGCGGGTAACCAGGGTGGTTGCCTCTGCGTCGGTGGTTAATGTCGTCCGATAAGGAATATAAAAATGGCATTGAAAGACGCCCCTACCTCAGTTCTGCTCGAAAACGTTCTCAGCCTGATCCATCAGAAGTTGCCCAAAAACAGTGCCTCTTTGGTCGAACGCTTCGTTGCCAAGTTCTACGGCAACATGGCGAGCTCCGACCTGCACGATCGCAATGACAGCGATCTCTACGGCGCGGCCCTGAGCCTGTGGAATGCCCTCAATCAGCGCAGCGGTACCGATCCCTACATCCGGGTCTACAATCCCGAGCTGACCCGTCACGGCTGGCAATCGCCCCATACCATCGTCGAGGTGATCCTGCAGGATTCGCCCTTCCTGGTGGACTCCATCCGGATGGCGCTCAAGCGACTCAATATCACCGCCCACATGATGCTGCACCAACCGCTGCACCTCATTCGTGGTGCGGATGGCAAGATTGACGCCATTCTGGCGCTCGACAACACCGACGGGCAGACCTCGGTTGAAACGGCATTCCTTATCGAGATCGATCACCTCACCAGCGAGGAGCAGATGGCCGCGCTGGCTACCGAGCTCAACTCGGTGGCCGGTGAAGTGGCGCTGGCAGTGGGCGACTGGCAGCCGATGCTGGCCAAACTCAATGAGATCATCGACGAGCTTCCCAAACGCAAGAGTCCGGCCAGCAAGGAGGAGGTGGCCTCCTGCGTTGCCTTCCTCAAATGGGTAGCTGCCCACAACTTCACCCTGATGGGTTATCGTCGCTACGACGTCAAAGCGGTGGAGGGGGATCACGAGATCCTGCCGCAGGCCAGCTCCAGCCTGGGGCTGATGAAGAACTCCATCAAGGAGGTGGGCCAGCGCCTTGGCAACATGCCAGCCAGCGCACGTCACGCCGCTCTGAGTTCTGACCTGCTGATCCTCACCAAATCCAACAGCAAGTCCCGGGTGCACCGTCCGGCTTATGTGGATTACATCGGCATCAAGCGCTTTGACGAGCATGGCAAGGTGATCGGGGAAGATCGCTTCATAGGTCTCTACGCATCTTCCATCTACAACACCAGCGCGACCCAGATCCCGCTCATCAGCCATCGTCTCGAACGCATCATGGCTGCCTCCGGTCACGAGAAGGGCTCCCACGCCTACAAGGCGCTGCTCAACGTGCTGGAAACCTATCCCCGTGACGAGCTGATCCAGGCCCGTGAAGAGGAACTACTGGCTACCGGCCTTGGCGTACTGGAGATGCAGGAGCGGGACATGCTTCGGCTATTCGTGCGCCGGGATGTCTATGGTCGTTTCTTCTCTTGCATGGTCTATGTCACCAAGGAGCGCTACAACACGGCGCTGCGCATCAAGACCCAGCAAATTTTGCAGAAATATTTTGGCAGCAATGAAGAGGTGGAGTTCAACGTCTACTTCACCGAAGGCGTGCTGGCGCGGACCCACTACATAGTGCGGGTCAACAACAATAACGTGGATGTGGATGTGAACGAAGTACAGAACAACCTGATTGAAGCGGCCCGCAGCTGGGACGACAGACTCGACTCCGTGCTGCTTTCCCACTATGGCGAGGCCCGTGGCAATGAGTTGCGCCGCCGTTTCAGCACTGCCTTCCCCCGCGCTTACAAGGAAGATGTGCTGCCGGGCTCGGCCGTGGCCGACATCATGGCGCTCGATAACCTGAGCGAAGCCGAGCCACTCGGCATGCTGTTCTACCGCGCGCAGGAGGAGGAGAACGATCGTCGGGTACGGCTCAAGTTGTTCCATCGCACCGAGCCCATTCACCTCTCCGATGTACTGCCGATGCTGGAAAACATGGGACTGCGGGTGATCGGTGAGACCCCGTATCAGGTACGCACTCCGGGTGGCGATCTGTTCTGGATCCTCGACTTCTCCATGTTGCTGCACGGCGAGCAGCCCTTTGATCTGGCCCAGAGTCAGCAACGCTTCCAGCAAGCCTTTGCCGCCATCTGGAACAAGCAGCTGGAAGATGACGGCTTCAACCGGCTGGTGCTGGGGGCGGGTCTCACCGGCCGCCAGGTGTCGGTGCTGCGCGCCTATGCCAAATACATGCGTCAGACCGGCGTCTCTTTTAGCCAGTCCTATATTGAAGAGACCCTGACCCGTTATCCGGAGATTGCTCAGCTGCTGTTCACCTTGTTTGAACAGCGCCTGGATCCGGCCGGCAAGCAGGACGTCAAGGTACAGGCCAAGTTGCACGAGCAGCTTGCCACCAAGCTGGATCAGGTGGCCAACCTGGACGACGATCGCATTATTCGCCGCTATGTGGAGATGATCGACGCTACCCTGCGTACCAACTACTACCAGCTGGACAAGGCGGGCAACATCAAGCCCTACATCTCCTTCAAACTGGCTCCCTCCACTATCACCGACATGCCGCTGCCGCTGCCGAAATTCGAGATCTTCGTCTACTCGCCGCGAGTGGAAGGGGTACATCTGCGCTGGGGCAAAGTAGCTCGTGGCGGTCTGCGCTGGTCAGATCGCAAAGAGGACTTCCGCACCGAAGTACTGGGTCTGGTGAAAGCCCAGCAGGTCAAGAACACCGTCATTGTGCCGGTGGGGGCCAAGGGCGGTTTCTACTGCAAACAGATGCCGGTGGGGGCAACCCGCGCCGTCATTCAGGAGGAGGGAAAGGCCTGTTATCGCCTGTTTATTCGCGGTCTGCTCGATGTGACTGACAACATCATCGGCGGCGAGGTGATCCCGCCCAAATCCGTGGTGCGTCACGACGAGGATGACTACTACCTGGTGGTGGCCGCCGACAAGGGCACGGCTACCTTCTCCGACATCGCCAACGAAATAAGCCTCGAATATGGCCATTGGCTGGGCGACGCGTTTGCCTCCGGTGGCTCGGTCGGTTACGACCACAAGAAGATGGGCATCACCGCCCGTGGCGCCTGGGAGTCGGTCAAACGGCATTTTCGTGAAATTGGCGTCAACTGCCAGACCACCGATTTTACCTGCGTCGGGATCGGCGACATGGCGGGAGACGTGTTCGGCAACGGCATGCTGCTCTCCGAGCACACCCGGCTGGTGGGCGCGTTCAACCACATGCACATCTTTGTTGACCCCGCTCCGGATGCGGCCAAGAGTTTTGTCGAGCGCCAGCGCCTGTTCGATCTGCCGGGCTCCAGCTGGGATGACTACAACCGCGAGCTGATATCACAGGGGGGCGGCATCTTCCTGCGCTCGGCCAAGTCCATCAAGCTGAGCCCGGAAATACAAACCCTGCTCGGTACCGACAAGGCCAGCATGGCACCGAACGAGTTGATCAAAGCGCTGCTCTGCCTCAACGTCGATCTGCTGTGGAACGGTGGCATCGGCACCTATGTGAAGAGCGCTCGCGAGAGCGATGGGGAAGTTGGGGATCGCAGCAACGACGCACTGCGAGTCAACGGCCGCGATCTGCGGGCCCGTATCGTGGGTGAGGGGGGCAACCTCGGCTTTACCCAGCTCGGTCGGGTGGAGTACGCCAGTCAGGGCGGTCGCATCAACACCGATTTTACCGACAACGTCGGCGGTGTGGATTGCTCCGACAACGAGGTGAACATCAAGATCCTGCTGAACCAATTGGTGGCGGCAGGGGAGCTGACCCTCAAGCAGCGTAACCAGATGCTCTACGAGATGACCGACGACGTGGCGCAGATCGTGATAACCAATGCCTATCGCCAATCCCAGTCCATCTCGGTCACCAGCTTCCGCGGCTCTGAACAACTCAAAGAGCAACAGCGCTTTATTCAGGGACTGGAGCGGGAAGGCAAGCTCGACCGTGCGCTGGAGTTCCTCCCCTCTGATGAGGAGCTCTCCGAGCGGATGGCGGCAGGGCAGGGGCTGACCCGCCCCGAACTGGCGGTGCTGGTGGCGTACGGCAAGATGGTACTGAAAGAGCAGCTCAACTGCCCGGAAGTGACCGACGAGCCCTTCCTCGCCAACATGCTGGTCACCAGCTTCCCAGCCAAAGTACAGCAGCAGTTTGGTACCCAGCTGGCCGATCACCCGCTACGCGGCGAGATCATCGCTACCCGGGTGGCCAACATGCTGGTTAACGACATGGGGCTCAACTTCGCAAGCCGGATGAAGGACGAGACCGGTGCCTCGGTCGCCGAAGTAGCCTGCTGCTTCGCCATGGCCCGCGAAGTGTTTGGCATGAACCAGTTGTGGCGCGATATCGAAGGGTGCGACAACCTGGTGGATGCCCAGACTCAGCTCGAGCTGATGTTCTACAGCCGCCGTATCGTGCGCCGTGCCACCCGCTGGTTCCTGCGCGCCCGCAATCGCAGCTGGAGCATCAGCGAGAATATCGCTTTCTTCCGCCCTGCGTTCGAGACCTTAGGGAAGCACCTTTACGAGGTGATGGATGAGAGCGAAGTGACCGAGCATCGTCAGGTTGTAGCCAAGTGGATGGAGAAACATGTGCCTGAGGCCATTGCCCGTCAGGTCGCCCATATGAGCAGCCTCTTCTCCAGCCTGGATCTGGCGCAAATTGCCGCGGAGCACAAGACCGATATCCTGCGTGCCGCCAACGTTTACTATCGCCTCGGAGCCAAACTGGATCTGCACTGGTTCCTCGACCAGATCAACCATCAGCCGGTCGGCAACCACTGGCAGGCGATGGCGCGAGCTTCCTTCCGTGAAGATCTTGACTGGCAGCAACGCAGTCTCACTTCTGTGGTACTAGAAGGGTGCAAAGATCAGGGAGAATGCGCTACCATATTGGCCGACTGGATTTCGGAGCATGAGCAACTCTTGTCCCGTTGGACCCACATGTTGGCCGACTTCAAGACCACCAGTACTCACGAGTTCGCCAAGTTCTCGGTGGCCTTGCGAGAGTTGAACCTGCTCCAGTTGAATTGTCGGGCACTTTAATTGCCAGATTAAGGCATGACACCGACATTACACCCAAAGCCCCGGCCAGTTGCCGGGGCTTTCTTTAAGGAGCAAAGATGTTGTACCCCATCGCCAGGCATTTCCTGTTCAAACTCAATCCGGAACAGGCTCACGATCTCTCCATGAAATATTTGCCCCGCCTTCTCGGTACGCCACTCGATTGTTTCTTCCGCCAGAATTTGCCGAAACGCCCCGTCACTGTCATGGGGCTTTCTTTTGCCAATCCGGTGGGATTGGCTGCCGGTCTGGATAAAGATGGTGAGTGCATTGACGCGCTGGGCGCCATGGGATTTGGCTTTATCGAAGTCGGTACCGTCACCCCCAGACCCCAGAGCGGCAATGACAAGCCCCGCCTGTTCCGGGTTATTCCGGCAGAGGGGATCATCAACCGGATGGGATTCAACAACAAGGGGGTTGATCATCTGGTGGCCAAGGTAAAAGAGACCAAATATCAGGGAGTCATCGGCATTAATATCGGCAAGAACAAAGATACTCCCATCGAACAGGGCAAGGATGATTACCTGATCTGCATGGACAAGGTTTATGATCACGCCGGTTATATTGCCGTCAATATCTCTTCCCCCAACACTCCGGGTTTGCGTTCGCTGCAATATGGCGAGGCGCTGGATGAATTGCTGGCCGCCCTCAAGGTGCGGCAGCAAGAGCTGGCCGCCCAATATAAAAAGTATGTGCCGCTGGCGGTTAAAATTGCCCCGGATTTAAGCCTTGAAGAAATAGATCAGGTGGCCGCTTCGCTGGTGCGTAATGGCATTGATGGGGTTATCGCCACCAATACCACCCTCGAGCGCGAGATGATTTATGACATGCCCCACGCCGGTGAAGCGGGTGGCTTGAGCGGTCGTCCGCTGCAGCACAAGAGTACCGAGGTGATCCGTCATCTGGCCAAGGCGCTCAATGGTGCTCTGCCAATTATCGGTGTGGGTGGTATTGATAGTGCCATGGCCGCCCGTGAAAAATTGGCCGCCGGTGCCAGTCTGGTACAAATTTATAGCGGCTTTATTTATAAAGGGCCGGGGTTGGTCAAAGAGATTGTGACCAATATTTAAGAAATAGATGGCGGAGCCCTTTATTTGACGTTGCTGATTTCCTGCATATGGAATAAAGTCAACTGGTAATTATCAAGTAAGGGCTCCAACATGTTTATCCAACCGACCGATAGCTGGCAATGGCACTATGATGCCCAGAGTGACCGTCTGATGTTGGACCTGTCTGATAACATGTTATTTGCGACCGAGTATAAAGGGCGACAATTGGTGCCCAGCTCGTTTGCAACCCAGCCTTTTTGCGTCGATGATGCCGCCCTCTATTACCAGTTGATGGATAAAGCAGCCGAACTTGAGTGGAGTATTCCCCATCAGGTTCAGTTGGTGCTTAATGCCATCGCGGTCAGTCGTTTTTATAAACCCCTGATGCCACAAAGCTGGTTTTTTAGTGAACAACATCCGCAAGTGATCCCGCAAAATGGTGATCTGGTCCTGATGAATACGCCCCATGGCGACGGCGAATTTATGGTCATTGAGGCAGGAGATCAGGCTAGCGTCTGTTTGAACCTCACTGCCGATCTGGTATTGACCACCAGTAAAACCTTGCCGCGTTTCGGGGTGATCAAGGTGATGAATAACCGGATGAAACCGCGTATTACCGTGACCGAGCAATATCGTCAGGTCAGTTGATATATATTCATCAATCTTTTTATCTCTGTGATTACACCGCTGCCTGTTTTAACTGTGGACACCTCAATCGCGCCTCGTTTCTGATCCTTCATTGATCCGCGAACATCTTGCCCATTCTCATTGATCTTCATGGTTGTGGTTCAGCCTCTCTTGAGGCTTGTTACATCCACTTGCACCTTGTGTTCTAACCCACGCAGTATCTTGGTCTTCCGTGCTGCAAGCATGGTGTCTTCCTCTTGTTTCGTTCTGCTTGCGTAGTGTCTCCCCCTAACTATCAACACATCACTCACTGCAGCGATGTTCTTCATACGACATTTTTTGCTTGAAACGAGAGCTATTCTCACTTACATTTTGTTATAACATAACAAAATGGAGTTGCTATGAAGCCTCATATTCATCCTGATTATTGTTTGGTGCTGTTCCATGACACGGCGGCAGATGCCTTTTTCCTGGTCGGTTCAACCATCAAGAGCGATCGCCGCTATACGTGGCAAGACGGGAAGGAGTATCCCTATGTATCGCTCGATGTTTCCAGCCAGTCGCACTCGTTTTATACCGGCAAGCAGAAGCAGGTTTCTAGTGAGGGAAGTGTTGCCCGTTTCAACAAGCGTTTTGGCGCATTTTCAAGCAAGAAGGAGTCCTGAATGCAGGTCGTCTGTTCACTCAAATCCGCACGGGCGCGTCATCCCGATTGTCAGTTGGTGCGCCGCCGCGGCAAATTGTTCGTGATTTGCAGAAGCAATCCCCGTTTCAAGGCTCGCATGAAGTGAGCCGCTAAATGATGTCTGGCCCCATGATCTCGCCATCGGGTAGTCATGGGGCCTTTTACCTTTATCGCCCCATATCAATCTGTTTCCATCCTGCTGTTTGCGCCGACTTTTGCATGCTCCAGTCCGCCTGATGAGGTATAATGCGGCACTATTTTTATGGGTTCCCCGTGAGCGTGATGAAAGAATTTTTTGCAACCTGCCCCAAGGGGCTGGAAAACCTGTTGGCCGATGAGCTGACCAATCTTGGCGCAGAGCAGGTCCGTGAGACCGTGGCTGGCGTCCATTTCAAAGGCGAATTGGCGATTGGCTACAAGGCCTGCCTGTGGAGCCGTTTTGCCTCCCGCATCGTGCTGGTGCTGTCTGAATTCCAGATGAACGATGATCTGGATCTCTATCTGGGCGCCCACACAATCCCCTGGGAAGAGCACTTCTCCGGTACCGCTACCATCGCGGTGGACTTTACCGGTACCAACCCTGCCATTCGCAATACCCAATATGGCGCGCTGAAAATCAAGGATGCCATCGTCGACCGCTTCACCAAGCGCGGTCACGTGCGTCCGGACGTGGACAAGAAGTCGCCGGATATTCGCATCATGGCGCACCTGGGCAAAGGCAAGGCCAATATCACGCTGGACTTGTCAGGCCCGGCGTTGCATCAGCGTTTCTATCGTCAGGGCACCGGTGAAGCTCCGCTCAAAGAAAACCTAGCCTGCGCCATGATTGCCCGTAGTGGCTGGGCCGGTGAGCCCATGATGGACCCGATGTGCGGTTCCGGTACGCTGCTGATCGAAGCGGCCTTTATCGCCGCCGACATGGCGCCGGCGCTGCGTCGCGAGCGCTTCGGTTTCGATCGCTGGCTGCAGCATGATAGCGAGCTGTGGCAGAGCCTGATGATGGAAGCACAAGTGCGTGCCAAACGCGGCATGCAGCGTTGCGAAGTAAAACTGTTTGGTTGTGATGCCGACCAGCGCGTGCTCCTCAAAGCCCGTGATAACGCCAAAGCGGCAGGTGTGGCGCACCTCATCACCTTCAAGCAAGCCGATGTCACCAAGCTGGAAAACCCGCTGCCGATGCCTGCCCCTGTTGAAGGGGAAGAAGGTCAAGGGGAGGCCCGCCAGGTCGGTATGCTCATTTCCAACCCGCCTTATGGCGAGCGTCTTGGCGAATTTCCGGCGCTGCTGGAAGTGCACCAGGCGCTGGGCGATGCTCTGCGTCGCAGCTTCCAGGGTTGGAAAGTCTCCATTCTGTCCGCATCGCCCGAGCTGCTGAGCTGTCTGCGCCTGCGCGCCGACAAGCAGTATCGCCTGTTCAACGGTGCTCTCGAGTGTCAGCTGCGCAATTATCAAATCGCACTGGACTCCGTGGCCTCGCAAAAAGAGGTGGCACAGGACTTTGCCAACCGTCTGCGCAAGAATCTGAAGGCGCTCGAGAAGTGGGCCAAGAAAGAGAATCTCGACTGCTACCGTCTCTACGACGCCGACCTGCCTGAGTACAACGCCGCCATCGACCGTTATCAGGACTATCTGGTGGTGCAGGAGTACGCGGCGCCCAAGGATATCCCCGCCCAGAAGACCCGTCAGCGTCTGCTCGACATGGTGCAAGCCGCCATCAAGGTGACCGGGATGGACGGCGAGAAGGTGATCCTGAAAGTACGCGAGCGTCAGGAGGGCAAGCAGCAGTACCAGAAGCTATCCGAAGAGCAGCACCGGATGGAAGTGCAGGAGTATGGTGCCCGTCTGTGGGTCAACCTCTACGACTACCTCGATACCGGTCTGTTCCTCGACCATCGTCAGACCCGCCGCATGCTGGGTCAGATGGCCAATGGCAAGCGCTTCCTGAACCTGTTTGCCTACACCGGCAGTGCCACCGTGCACGCGGGTCTTGGCGGTGCCAGCGAGACCACCACAGTGGATATGTCGCGCACTTACCTCAACTGGGCACAGGACAACATGCGCCTCAACTCGCTGGTGGGCCGTCAGCACAAGTTCGTGCAGGCTGACTGCCTGAAGTGGCTGTCTGAAGCGGACGAGCAGTACGACCTCATCTTCATCGATCCGCCCACCTTCTCCAACTCCAAGCGGATGGATGAGAGCTTCGATGTGCAGCGCGATCACCTGCTGCTCATGCAGCACCTGAAGCGGTTGCTGGCTGCTGGTGGCACCTTGGTGTTCTCCAACAACAAGCGCCACTTCAAGATGGATCTGGCCGGTCTCGAGGCCATCGGTCTCAAAGCGCAGAACATCACCGGCAAGACCCGGCCCAAGGATTTCGAGCGCAACCAGCACATCCACAACTGCTGGATCATCACCCATGCGGAGGCTGAGGCTTGATGCTGACCCTGTTTCACACCGACGGTTGCCACCTGTGTGAGCAAGCTTGGGCGCTGGTGGAGGAGGCGGGGGCAAGCGATGTGACCCGCCGCTGCGACATCATGGACGATGCCAGCTGGCTTGAGGCCTATCGGGTGCGTATTCCGGTGCTGCGGGACGAGGCTGGCCGCGAGCTGGGCTGGCCCTTCACGCTGGTGGAGCTCAAAGGCTGGCTCGCTCGTCAGGGTTGATTTGTGATTTGACGATGAAACGGGAGCAGACCCAGTCTGTTGCCCGTTTTTTCATATGAGATAAGGAACGAACATGGCTCTTTTAACATTGCACGGCGCGTGTCTGTCGTTCAGTGATTTTCCGTTGCTCGACAAGGCCGAGCTGACCATAGAGCGAGGCGAGCGCCTCTGTCTGGTGGGCCGCAACGGGGCGGGCAAGTCCACCCTGATGAAGGTAATTGCCGGTGAATTGCCCCTCGATGATGGCCGTCTGGTGTTGCAGCAGGACTTGAAAGTGACTCGTCTTGAGCAGGATCCGCCCACCTCGAGCGAGCTCACCGTGTTTGATTACGCCGCCGAAGGGCTGGCCGGAGTCGGTGAGCTGCTCAAGCAGTATCACCACGTCTCCATGGCGCTGGCGAGTGACCCGTCCGATGCCAACATTCGCAAGATGAGCCAGCTGCAGGAGCAGCTCGATTATCAGAATGGCTGGCAGTACGAGACCCGCATCAATCAGGTGCTGACCCTGCTTGGTCTTGATCCTGACGTGACCCTCGACAGTCTCTCCGGTGGCTGGCTGCGCAAGGTAGCGCTGGCCCGTGCACTGGCATGCGATCCCGATCTGCTGCTGCTCGATGAGCCGACCAACCACCTGGATATCGAGGCCATCAACTGGCTGGAAGAGTTCCTCAAGGATTTCCGTGGCGCCATCGTTTTCATCTCCCACGACCGTGAGTTCATCCACAAGCTGGCGACCCGGATCATCGATCTGGATCGCGGCGTGATCACCTCCTGGCCCGGCAACTATGACGAGTACCAGCAGGGCAAAGAGGAGTGGCTGCGGGTCGAAGAGCTGAAAAATGCCGAGTTCGATCGCAAGCTGGCGCAGGAGGAGGTGTGGGTACGCCAGGGGATCAAGGCGCGCCGTACCCGTAACGAGGGGCGAGTGCGCGCCCTCAAGGCGATGCGCATGGAGCGTACCCAGCGTCGCGAACTGCAGGGCAAAGCCAAGCTGCAACTCGACGAGGCGAGCCGCTCCGGCAAGCTGGTATTTGAAGCTGAAGGGTTGGGACTCGACTTTGGTGATCGCACCCTGTTCGAGGGGCTGGATCTGCAGGTGCTGCGTGGGGACAAGATTGCGCTGGTCGGCCCCAACGGTTGCGGCAAGTCGACCCTGATCAAGCTGCTGCTGGGTCAGCTAGATGCCACTCGTGGTTCGGTGCGTCAGGGTACCAATCTGGAAGTGGCCTACTTCGATCAGTACCGCGAACAGCTCGATCCCGAGCAGACGGTGGTGGACAACGTCGGGGAGGGCAAGCAGGAAGTGATGGTGCGCGGTCGCTCCCGCCATATCCTCGGCTATCTGCAGGACTTCCTGTTTGAACCCAAGAGGGCCAGAACGCCGGTCAAGGCGCTTTCTGGCGGTGAGAAAAACCGTTTGCTGCTGGCCAAGCTGTTCCTTAAACCCAGCAACCTGCTGATCCTCGACGAACCGACCAACGACCTCGACGTCGAGACTCTGGAGCTGCTGGAAGAGCTGCTGGCGGACTATCCAGGCACTCTGCTGCTGGTCAGTCACGATCGTCGCTTCATCGACAATACGGTAACCGGTTGCTGGCTGTTTGAGGGGGATGGCCGCATCAGCGACTACGTGGGCGGCTATGCCGACATGATGGCGACCCGCGAGCAGCAGCGTGCTCAGCAACATGCCAAGAGCACGCCTGTGAAGGCGCCCGAGCCGGTAGCCACAGTGAGCGAAGCGCCGAAGAAAGGCAAAAAACTCTCCTACAAGCTACAGCTTGAACTGGATGGTCTGCCGGCGCGTCTTGAGCAGCTGGAAGCCGAGCTGGATGCGCTGCAAAGCGAGATCAACCAGCACGGTTTCTTCTCCCTGCCAAGCGAGCAGACCCAGCCCAAACTGGCCGCATTGAGTGCCGCCGAGACGGCGCTGGAGGAGGCATTTGCTCGTTGGGAAGAGCTGGAAGGACTCAAAAATCAGGAGTGAGTTCCCTGTAATTAAAACTTAATCCAGTTCAGTGCCTTGTGTCACATAGCCCGGTTAGGGTGGAAGTTTTTGTTTGACCGAGTGCGCTCGCAGGAGTAAAGATGAAAGCGACCGATGCAGAATTGGTCGCTTTTTTTGTTCCACGAAGAGGGTCGTAGATGATGAAGAGACAGAAGCGGGACCGTCTGGAAAGAGCTCGTGCTCGTGGTTATCAGGCTGGCGTGGTCGGCAAACAGAAAGAAGCGTGTCCGTATCAATGCCTGGATGCCCGAGGGCATTGGCTTGGTGGTTGGCGTGACGCCATGGAAGGGCGGGGCTCAGGCCTCTTCATGAAGTAGCAGGTACTTCATCACTCATTACAAAAGGAAAGGGGCCGTTGTGGCCCCTTTGCGTTAATGCTGTTTTACCACCAATCAGAGAGATCAGAATGCGGTGGTATCTTTGAACAGGCCCACTTTCAGGTCGGTGGCGCTGTAGATCGGACGGCCGTCGACTTCGACCACACCATCAGCAATCCCCATCACCAGCTTGCGGTTGATGACGCGCTTGAAGGTGATCTTGTAGGTCACTTTCTTGGCAGTCGGCAGGATCTGGCCGGTGAATTTCACTTCACCTACGCCCAGAGCACGACCCTTGCCGGGGCCACCTTTCCAGCCAAGGAAGAAGCCAACCAACTGCCACATGGCGTCCAGACCGAGACAGCCAGGCATCACGGGATCACCCGGGAAGTGGCAATCGAAGAACCAGAGATCGGGGGTAATGTCGAGCTCTGCCAGGATCTCGCCCTTACCGTGCTCGCCACCGTTGTCATTGATCTTGACGATGCGATCCATCATCAACATGTTAGGGGCGGGCAGCTGACTGTTACCCTCACCAAAGAGTTCGCCATGGCTGCAAGCCAGCAGCTCTTCACGGGTAAAAGAGTTCTTGCCCTGTTCACACAGAGAAAGGCGGGCTTCCAGGGTCGAATTGTCTACGGTCACGCTGAGTTTCCTTCAAATGAGTAAAGCTGCGCCAATTTAGCGTACAGATGTGCGCTAAACAACTCCGATCACTTCATTAGCGGCCAAACAGCCGATCAAGAAGGGCGCGCAGCAGCCCGACTTTCGCCGTGCTGCCGTTCAGCTCATCCAGTCGCTCCTGAATGCGGCCGAACAGGGTATCGGGCATGTCAGGCTCACCCGCCACACAGCCAGTCAAGAGCTCGATAGCCTCTTCCACATGATCTACAGGGTGGATATGGAACTGTCCCGCTTCAACTGCGGCGATCACCTCATCAGAGAGGTTGAGTTGCTGGGCGTTGGTGCCGGGCAGCAGGATGCCTTGTTTGCCAGTCAGACCGTGGATCTTGCACACCCGGAAGAAGCCTTCGATCTTCTCGTTGACGCCGCCAACGGCCTGCACATTGCCAAACTGGTCGACCGCACCCGTTACCGCAAAGTGCTGGTAAATAGGCTGGCGGGCGAGGGCAGAGAGCAGGGCACACAGGCCGGTCAGGGAGGCACTGTCACCATCGATTTCGTGGTAAGACTGCTCGAATACCAGATTGGCCGACAGAGGGGAGGGGTTCTCGGCACCGAACTTGTTGGAGAGGTAGCCGTGAATGATCATCATCGCCTTGGCATGAATATGGCCAGCCAGTTCAGCCTTGCGCTCGATATCCGCCACGTCGCCATCACCCAAGTGAACAGTGGCGGTCAGGCGTACCGGTTCGCCAAAGTCATATGGGTGACCGGAGACCTGAATGACGGAGAGACCATTAATTTGGCCAATCTCTTCACCATCAGTCTGCAGCAGGATCTGGCCGTCGATAACCCCCTGATCGGACTGCTCAACCAGATAGTTGAGGCGATAATCCTGCTCCTCCAGCGCACCACGAATGTGCTCGTCGGTGACCTCTTCCGCTTCCAGCTCCCGTGCCAGACTGTCAGCCATCCTCATGATGGCGGAGAGTTGTACCGCGGAGAGAGAGAGCCACTCCTGGTGATCACAGAGTCTGCTGGCATGGCGACAGAGTGCGACAAGGGCTGCCGGTGTGAAATCCAGCAAGTTCCAGCGTTCACGTAACCAGGCCAGATACTGCAGAAACTCCTGCAGGTCTTCCTCTATGTTTACTTCGGATACTAGGTCGGCGCGCAGGAATATACGCTCTGACATGTCACGATCCAGCATCTGGAACTCAGCCACGTCCAGTCGGTCACCCACCAAGATCAGCTTGAGCTTGATGGGGGTCGCTTCAGGTGCAAAGAAGGGGGTTAGTGTCTTGCCTTCCTGATAGGCGTTCCAGTCCAGCTCGCCTTTTTGCATAGCATTTTTGAGCTTAAACCAAAGATGAGGCTGGTCGAGCAGCTCATCCAGTTGAAGAATAAGGTAGCCACCATTGGCCTGACGTAGCAAACCTGGTTCCAGCAAGTGCTGATTCGCGTAGACAGAACCCTGTTCTGTCTGATAGTTGATGGAACCAAACAGGGTATCCCAGTTGAGATCACGACCGTAAATTACCGGTGCTTCCTGCTCTTCGTGATGAATAAGCAGGTTGATCAGCACCGGATGCTGAAACTCCAGTCCCAATGCCACATGGGCCGCCAGATCCGAGAGAAAGTCATCGATCTTTGGATCGTTGTTTTGCTTGCGCATGATGCGGGTTACGATTCGCTCGGCATCGAGATGGTGGCTAAGCAACTTGAGTAGCTCGCCAACCATTTCGCAAAACTCAACGCCAGTACCGGGTTGCAGTCGCAGCCAGATAGGTTTGAACGGGTTGTTGAGATTCTCGGTATAGCAGAGGTCGAACAGATCGCCATCCTTACCATTGGAGTCGGCAATCAGAGTGCGGCACACATCTTCATAATCGGCACCGGGGAAACCGTTGAGCAGCATAACCGGGCAATCACCATCAAAACTGGCCAGACGTTTGATACCGGAGATTGCTCTGGGTTGCAGAGCGGCAAAGGGGATGGGCTCAAGCTCACAAAGCCTGGGGAACTGTTCAATCGCAAAAGCGGGTTTTAATTGTTCTGATGTTAATTCAGCCACTTAAGACATCCGGTCGAAGATAGGATCAATTGTTGCCATTATACACAGTTCAATAAGCGGTGACAGGAAACAAGATACTATATTTAACATAATATACATTATGCGCAGTCAGGCTTAGGGGTATCAGTCAGGCAGGTTGAATCACACATGGGCCGTCAGCCATTGCTATCACCATAGCTACGGTGCCATCACGCTTTGCATCAACGACCCATACTTGCGTTGCGGATGGTTCTTCAATGTGGAGAACTGCTAAGTGCACATCCAGCAACTCGTATACAGCATCGATTGCTGCAGGCAAGTCATTGCACAACTGATGAAGCTGCGGATCCTTGCCCCAAGGGTTTATCGTGTGCAGATATTTACCGAGCCGGGCGTAGAAGTTTTCAAAGCGTTTTCTCGTCATATACCCCGTTGTTTTGCGACCAACATGCAAGCTTCCATCTGGCTGACGAATTGCTGGGACAACTGGTATTGGATAAAAATCAGGGTTGATCGCAGCTAACGAGGTCATGATCTTTTGGGCATGGTAGTGATCGCCAATTTTCTTTATGTCTATGAAGGTCTTCATAACGCTTTTCACTGGGCGCAATTGAAGAAAAAGCAATGGCCTCCATTGCTTTTCGCATCTGCAAAATCGCACTGTCAACCTGAACTCTATCTTGAAAATTATTGCTATTTTTCATTAGCTTATCAGCGGAACCTAGATGATAGAGCGCTTCAGTCATCATCTCACGATAGATAATGTCGGGCTGTCTTTTAGCTTTTGCCATGTCACGTTACCTTGTCGTTTTTACAGATGCCGATAACCGTGTTTATCGGCATCTAATGAGAAAAGCTCCATTACCAACCGGTTACAGTGCTTGGGATCTGTAAAGCAGCACCTTGCTCTTCTCGGACACTTGAATCCTTTGGTAGCTCTACGGCAACAGTGAACTTTACCCTGCTAGTTTGCTGATATACGTCGTTCCCTTGGGTCTTTCCACCAAGGCTCAAAACGTTGATCACTGACAGCCTAGCCCCTGCTTCTGATTGCTGACTCTCAGTTACAACAAGCGCAACATCAAAATCTATATTGATAAGACGTGGAGATCTTGATGATGATGCAATGTGATCATGAGGGTTCACTCGCCCTCCCAGGCTGGCAACATTATCAGACGCATTGGATACGCCTCTGGCTATTTGTTGAATAGCCGATTGAACAAATTCCTCTAGCTGCATCACGATACCTCGAGTCAGATTCTCTATTGAGCGGCATGCTCCATACGGATATTGGGGCTATTGCTTGCAAACCAAGCCTTTACTGACAAAAAACCTTCTTGTGAGAGATAACACCCCTCCCCTGTGGCTGGTGTGAGCATGGCTCTGTCTGGGAATTACCCCGTATTACTACCCGGGGGGCTTGAACAGCTGTCGCCCTGATAGATTTACTGGCATGTGATATGGCTGGGGTGATCGTTGTTCACCACAGAATAATGACGATTGCCCGCAGGGATTTCGCTATGAGAGTCCCCTCCCCTGTGACCAGTGTATTAAGGCAATCACAAGGAGCAAGGGGCTGGAATATTGGTGACAAATCAATGGAATTGAACAAGGCCCCTATCTGGCGATAAAGGCCTTGTGGTACGCGAATCAATTAAATCAGGCGGCCCAACCGGCGCTTTCATTTTGGCATGGGGTGCTGGTCAGGCTCTGGTTCCTGACTACTCCATGGTTCCTTGAACCGATTGCCATCCCGGATCAGTAAAAATAACCGCACCTGCTTGGATGAGACATTAATGACTCAAGGCTTGTTCTAAAGATGAACAGTAAAGTTCAGGGTAATGTCTCACTTATCGTGAATCTTTAGGAATGTCATCTCTCACTTCGTTACTTAATCTGTCCAACGGTTTTTGCTGCGCACTCTCATGACGTTCGCTGTTGCTGGTATGGAGATATTTCGAGGTGGTGTCGATGCTGTCATGGCCGGCATCGGCCTGTACGTGGGAGAGCGGCCGCCCGTGCAGATTGATGTCATGGGTGATCCCGGTATGGCGGATCGCATGGGGAGAGAGTTGCCGCATTTCGGCTGCATCCTGGGCAAATCCATCCTGCTCTGCCAATTCTGCCCCTTTACCGATGATCACCATGATCAAATCCCGTAGCTGGCGAATGCCGAGGTTGGCGTTGATCTCCCCCTGCTCGCGGCCGTGGGCTGCCGCTTTATGGCGAACGAACAGTGGCGTCTGTTCATCCGGTGTCGGCAAGGGAGAGAGACCGAGGAAGCGGCGGTAGCGTTCAAGTGCCGCCAACAGTGCTTGGGATACCGCTACGGTACGCCGTTTGCCCCCTTTGCTTTGCGGAATAAAGTAGCCCCAGACGCCGGTTTTGCGATCCCGCCTGAACTGCCCCATCACAGGGGTAAAGCCCGGCCGAGCTGCAACTTCAGAGATCCGCAGATAGCAGGCGTACATCAGAATGGTGAGAAAACGGCTGCGCTCGTGCTGCTCCGGATGGCCGTTGGCAAGGGTATCGGCGGCCTGCATCACATATGACCACTGCAACTCGCTGAAGGCCTGCACCTGATCATCGGCCTCCTGTTGTTGCGGCCGTTTGACCCGCTGCAGCAGCAGAGCGGGATTCCTGTCCATGTACTCCTCTTGGATCAGAAACTGGAAGAAGGCCGACAAGATGGCGAGTTTGGTCTTCATCGCCTGCTCGCTCAGGCGATAGGGCAAGGTGCGGCCCAGCTCCCGCTTGCCGAGAAACGGTCGCCATTGCGGGTTGGGCAACCGCTCTCCCCACTCCTTGTCGAGGACAAACTGCGCCACGTTGCGGTAGGCGATCAACTCGTCAGGGGGCGACTGACAATAGTCGAGATAGCGGATCATGATGCGGCGAGTGAGATCTTTCGGGCTGATGGCCGCCTCGCGAAAGCACCAGTGCAAAAAAGTGGTCAGTTCGCTGCGATAGGTTTTGTAGTTGTTTTCGCTGTTGCGCTGCTCCAGCAGCCAATCGACCGCCAGTTCGTAAACCAGACCGGCATCGGGTACATCGTTGAGGCTGAGGTTGGCAAGGTACTGATTGACCTGCGGATTGCCAGCTTCCAGATAGATAAGGCTGTCAAACAGCGGCATGGCTGGCGGCAAGGATAATGGTTGTTGAATCATGGTGTTGCTTGTTGCTTGTTGCTTGTTGATGCTGAGATGAGTCGATATGAGCCTGTGAGCCGAGTTGATAGAAAAGGGCTCGTGATAGATGAATGCGGCTTCTATTGGAATTGGTACTGCCTCTTGTTGCTGATTAAGGTCACCGGGAGCGATCTGGATAACGTTCTCTCCACCGTTTGCTCATTATTTCCTCATAGACCTAGCTGATGTCGCTCAGTGGTGCACGCTATTTAGTTATGCATTGGATATGCACAGCCATTAAAAAATTATCGGGGTAAATAGCCGTAAAAATGGTTTTAAATGCAAATAAAGTGAATGCGGCGAGCTGTTTATCCCGAGAAATAGCAGGCTTGGGCAATCAGGCCACCTGCTTGAGTGGCTTCTCCTTGCGCTTGGCTGCTGGGGCCTCTTCCTCTTTCGTGCCTGCCTGAACCTTGCCGCCGCGCAGCAGGGTTTGCAGCACATCGCGCTGTTCTGCCAGGTAGAATGCCAGACTCTCTTGCTGCTCTGGTGCCAGCTCGATCGGGGCGCCAGCCAACAGGGTCATCAACTCATCGGCCGTATCCAGCAGCTTGTCATAGGCATCGGCCTCTTTTTTGCTGGCAAAGGTCATTTTTTCCACTCCCCCACGAACAACCACATATTTGATCTCGACAGCCATGATGGCCTCCTCTTGATGATGATGGATAGAGTATATGTATGGATATACAGCATTGCAAATAACCTCACCGGAAAAGAGTTCGCCGGGGTTTAGCGACAAAAGCCGCGTTGGATCAAGTTGTCTCAAAGTGCCATTTGACTTCCACGCCAGACTGGTCGGATCATGACCTTATGACGATCGTACGACACCTGTTTATCCTGCTGATGGTAGAGGTGCTGCTCCTCGGGAGTATCGCCCACGTGGTCGTGGGACTTCCTTGGTTGCTGACCCTGCTGTTTGTCGTGTTTGCCCTGCTTGGGTTGCGCTGTCTGGTGGTGCTCGGCAGCTGGCTGTTTACCCGCTTCTACCCCTCCCCGGCTATCGGCCCCTGGCGCAGGGTGAAGATGATGGCGCAGGAGATGCTGGCCTACCTTTACACTTTCACCTTGTTGCTACCGTTCGAGCCTTTGCTGATGGCACCCGATCGGCTGCGTCCATGCCAGCGCCCCGTATTGCTGGTACATGGTTACGGTTGCAGTCGCGGGATCTGGCACACCCAGCGCGCCCGACTGGAGGCTGCAGGCCATGTGGTCGCCACCATTACCCTGATGCCACCATTTGGTCATATCGATGAGATGGTGCCGCTACTGGCCAAGCGAATTGACGATGTGTTGGCGCAAACCGGGGCTGACAAGCTGGTGCTGATCGGTCACAGCATGGGGGGGCTGGTCTGCCGCGACTATCTGGCTATCCATGGTGGTGACAAGGTCGTGCGCCTGATCACGCTGGCTACGCCTCATCAGGGCAGTCAGCTAGCCGCCCTTGGGCTTGGGGCCAATGCCCGCGAGATGGAGCCCGGATCCGGCTGGTTGCAGCGTTTTGCTTCGGTGCCGCTTTGCGTGCCCGGCATCTCGGTGCGCACCAGTCACGACAATGTGGTGATGCCGCAGGAGCGGCAACGATTGGCGGGAATGGAAGATATCGAGTTGCCTGCCATTGGCCATCTCTCTCTGCTTTACTCCCGTCGCACGACAGATCTGCTGCTTGATCTGCTGTCCAGAGTCTGACCTTCCTTAACCGCTCTTCAACTGCTATTGCAAATAAAACAGGGACCTGATTGCTCAGGCCCCTGTTGATCTCTTTATCGCATCAACTGGTTAGAAGTGTATCCCCTTGATCAGGGTCGAGACGGCAACCTGATCGGCGGTGGCCTTGGACTTGTCGCCATCCTTGGGATCGGCAAAGGTGCGGAAGCTGGTGTTCATGATGACCTGGGCGACGCGCGGTGCCAGAGCGTGAACCACCTGACCAAATACCCCGAGGCGAGTAGCCAGACGAACGTGCTTGTTGATGATGGTATCGCACACCAGATCGGCCGCCTCTTCCGGCGTCATCATCGGCACCTGCTCATAAACCTTGGTCGGCGCGACCATCGGCGTTTTCACCAGCGGCATATTGATGATGGAGAAGCTCACCCCTTTATCGGCAAACTCGGAGGCGGCGGTACGCACCCAGGCATCGAGGGCCGACTTGGAGGCAACATAGGCGGAGAAGCGCGGTGCATTGGTCAACACCCCGATGGAGGAGATGTTGATGATGTGCCCTTTTTTCTTCTCGATCATGGTGGGCAGCACCCCCATGATCACCTTGAGCGCACCAAAGTAGTTGAGCTGCATGGTGCGCTCCAGATCGTGGAAGCGATCGAAGGAGTCCTCGATGGAGCGGCGGATGGAGCGGCCGGCATTGTTGACCAGAATATCGACGCCGCCGTGATCGGCCACGATGCGAGCGGTGATCTCCTCGGCCTGCGCCAGATTGGAGAGATCCCCCTGATAGATCTCGATGGTCAGCCCCAGCTCGGCAAACTCCGCTTTAGTCTCGGCAATCTTCTGCTCGTCGCGGGCGATGGTAACGACGTTGGCCCCCGCCCCCGCCAGCTTGCGCGCGGTTGCACGGCCGATACCAGAGGTTGCCCCGGTCACCAGCACCACCTTGCCCTCTACCCGACCACGCAGGGAGCGATCGATGAATAGCTCCGGGTCGAGGTGACGCTCCCAGTAATCCCACAACCGCCAGGCGTAGCTGTGCAGCGGTGGCACTTCGATGCCGGTCCCTTTCAGTACCCGCTGGGTTTCGCGACTGTCGAAACGGGTGGGATAGCTGATAAGGCGGAACACATCCTTGGGCAGACCCAGATCGGCGATGGCGGCATCGCGGATGCGGCGCACCGGCGCCATGGTCATCAGCATGGCGGTCAGGTGGCGGGGAATGAAGTTAAAGAGAGAGGCATTTATGCGGATCGCAGGCTCCGGCGCATGGGCGGCGCGGGAGAAGGTGCTCAGCATGTCGCCGACCCGCATCGGGTTGGGGTCGGTCAGGTGGAAGGTTTTGTTCTCCTCTCCCTCCTGATGGGCGATATGCACCATGGCATCGACCACAAAGTTGACCGGCACTATGTTGATGCGCCCGCCCTCAACCCCGATGGCCGGCATCCAGGGCGGCAGCAGACGGCGCAGCTTCTGGATGGTCTTGAAGAAGTAGTAAGGGCCGTCGATCTTGTCCATCTCGCCGGTATTGGAGTCACCGACAACGATCCCCGGTCGATAGACTCGCCACGGAACTGTGCACTCATTGCGCACAATCCCTTCCGCTTCGTGCTTGGTCTGGAAGTAAGGCATGTCGAGGTGTTCGGCCTCATCGAACATGTCCTCGCGAAACAGACCGTCAAACAGGCCCGCTGCAGCGATGGAGCTGCAGTGGTGGAACTGCCCTGCCCCCAGCCGCTCGGCAAGTTGAACGGCTTGACGGGTCCCTTCGGTGTTGACCTGCTGCTGGATCCCGGCCTTGGCGTTGAGATCATAGATGGCCGCGAGATGGAAGAAGTGGTCGATCTTGCCGATCAACTGCTCCTGCATCTCGACCGATACCCCCAGCAGCGGTTGCGTCATGTCGCCAAAAACCGGGACTGCGCGCGATTCATCCACATTCCAGAATGCAAATAACTCCGGCAATTTATCCTGATGAGAGGCGCGCATCAGAAAATAGACGATACAGTCGGGATGCTGTTGGAATAACTTTTTGATCAATCGACGCCCGATAAAACCACTACCGCCAGTAATGAAATAGTTCATAAAGAGAATCCTGCTACTGATTAGGGTGTTACTAGGTTGTTAGATATATCACGATTCATATGGGAATCCGCAATTTGATTGTCGGTTCGTGAGCAAACCCTAATTTCGGTGGTGTGCCTGTTCCGTTATTAGGTAGAACCCTCTATTTTTTGTCCCTAGACTGAAGTTGAAAAATCAGTAATGCCACAACCCGATTGCAGTTTCGTTGTCGCCATTACATTTAACAGTCGTTATTCAAGGAGAAGATCATGGCTAAGAAATTGAAAGCGCTGGCAGGGTCAGTGACCGACAACCAACTCACCTCCACCATCAAGGAGTCCACCCAGCAGATCTGGTTGGCGGGTCTGGGTGCCTATGCCAAGGCGCAGGAAGAGGGTGGCAAGATCTTTGAAGCGCTGGTGCAGGAAGGGGAAGCATTGCAGGCCAAAACCCGTCAGAGCGCAGATGAGAAGATTGCCGCTGTGACCGACAAGACCGCCAATACCTGGGGCCGTCTGGAGCAGGTGTTTGAAGATCGCGTGGCCCGCGCTGTGGCCAGCCTCGGCATTCCGACCCGCAAGGATATCGACAAGCTCTCCAAGCGCATGGCCGAGTTGACCGACGTGGTCCAGCAACTGCTGGATGCACAGGAAGAAGAAGCCCCGGCCGCAGAAGCCAAACCGGCTGCCGCCAAAAAGCCCGCTGCCCGCAAGCCTCCGGTAAAGAAGGCACCGGTAGCCAAGGCTAAAGAGGCCGTGGTTGAGCAGGCTGCCGATCTCCTCTCCGCCGCCGAAGATGCGGTGAAAGAGGTGAAGGCCAAAGCAGAGAGCGTCCTGCCCTGATCCCTCGCGGTGACGGAAGTTGATTGATACCGGCCCATGCCCTTCGCTGGGCCGGTCTTGTCATGGTGAATGTCATGGATAGGGAGGCAACCCTATGAGTACCATCGCAATTGCCCTTGCTGGCGGCGGGCCGCTCGGCGGCATCTACGAGATCGGTGCCTGCGCAGCCCTCTCTGACAGCATCAACGGCTTGCGCCTTGACCATGCCGATATCTATGTTGGCGTCAGCTCGGGGGCCGTGGTGGCATCGGCGCTGGCCAACGGCATCTCGCCGGCTAAGCTGGTGCGGATCCTGCTCAGCGATGATTCGGGGGAGATGTTTGATCCGGCTACCTTGCTGCGCCCCGCCTTTCGTGAATATGCTGACCGTCTGACCTCGATCCCGCCGCTGGCGTGGCAGAGCCTGACCTACTATCTTGCGGCGCCCTGGAAGCGCAGCCTGTTTGAATCGCTGCAGGGGCTCTCCAAGGCCATTCCGACCGGACTGTTCGACAACCGCGGAGTGGATCGCACCCTGACCCAGTTTTTCTCTCGTCCCGGCCGCAGCAACGATTTTCGCCAGCTGCGCAGTCGACTGTTTGTGGTAGCCACCGAACTCGACACCGGTCATCCGGTCGCCTTCGGCAGCCCGGGGCTCGATGACGTGCCCATCTCGGCGGCGGTACAGGCGTCGGCCGCCCTGCCCGGCCTCTTTCCCCCTTCATTGATTAACGGGCGTTACTATGTGGACGGGGCGCTGATCAAGACTCTGCACGCTTCGGTAGCGCTGGAAGAGGGGGCGGATCTGGTGTTCTGCATCAATCCGCTGGTGCCCTATGATGCGGACATGGCCGCCGGCGCGCCGACCAATCTGGTGGACAGCGGTCTGCCGGTGGTACTGGCCCAGACTTTTCGCGCCATCATCCACTCCCGCATGCATGTGGGGATGGATCGCTACAAGCACCAATATCCCGATGCTGACGCATTGCTGTTTGAACCCTCTTCTGCCGATGGCGAGATGTTCTTCGCCAATGTGTTCAGTTACCGGGATCGCCGCCGTCTCTGCGAGCACGCTTACCAGCATACCCGCCGCGATCTCTGGCAGCGTCGTGACGAGCTGGCGCCGGTGCTTGCCAAGCATGGCCTCGAGCTCA
Organism: Aeromonas sp. 604176; assembly: GCF_049170755.1. NCBI lineage: Bacteria > Pseudomonadati > Pseudomonadota > Gammaproteobacteria > Aeromonadales > Aeromonadaceae > Aeromonas > Aeromonas sp. 604176. The sequence continues at coordinate 25,489 of NZ_JAAKNE010000016.1, read as the reverse complement.
ATCTGGCCGCGCTGGCCGATGAAGATCGCACCCTGCTGGCCCCCGGCATTGGCTCGGTTGCCGCCCTCGACAAGTCGCTGGAGCAGCTGCAGCACTGGCTTGCCAAACGCTATCGCCACGGCGTGCGTCGTTCATCACCAAAGGAGTAGCATGGATCGCAAACCCAAACGCCGTACCCGGGAGCGGATCCTGACCACTGCCCTCGCCTGCTTCAATCGACAAGGGGAACCCAGCGTCACCACCTCGGCTATTGCGGCCGAGATGGAGATCAGCCAGGGCAATCTCTACTACCACTTCCACAACAAGGAGGAGATCGTCAACGCCCTGTTCTGCGAATTTGAACAGCAGATGGATCGCCTGCTGGAGGCGGTCAGCACCCCGTCCGATGAGCCAGAAGATATCTGGCTCTTTCTCCACCTGATGTTTGAAGCTATCTGGCAGTACCGTTTCCTCTACTACGATATCGCGACCCTGATGAGTGGTTATCATCAGGTGGAGCAGCGCTTCTCCGCCCTGCTGCGCCGCAAGGAGCAGACCGCCATCGCCATTTGCAACCATCTGCAAACGGTCGGGCTGATGGAGGGCACGGCGCAACAGATGCGCACGCTGGCGGCCAATGTGGCGCTGGTGGGCACATTCTGGATCTCTTATCAGCGGGCACTGCACCCCAAGGCGGACGCCGATATTGCCCTCGGCGTCTTTCAGGTGATGCAGCTGGTCGCACCCTATTTGCGGGCCGATGCTCGCGCTCATCTGGGCGCCCTCGCCCACCACTACACCGACAAGGTTTGATTCACATGCTACAGGGAGAACAAGCATGACCACTTCACAACTCGAATTTGTCCCCTTCCCCTACGCGGATGCGGCTTATGACTATGCTGGCCAGAAGCTGGCGGACAACTGGGATCGTCTCCATCAGGGGGATGCCGAACCCTGGCCCGAAGATGAACAGGTACAGGATGCCTGGCGGGCCTATCATGCCGGGGATTTTGCCCGGGCCGTCGCCCTTGGCGAAGCGGCCGGTGAGGAGGGCCTCAATGTGGCGAACAAAGCGCTGGTGATCCATGCCAGCTATCTGCTGGAAGACAAGTATGCCAAGCGCGCCGCCTTCGAGCGGGCGGCCAGCCATGCCGAGAAGCTGCAAAAACGCCAGCCCAAGAATGCAAATGCCTGGTATTTCCACGCGCTGGCCCTCGGTCGCTACAGTCAGGTCATTTCCATCTCCAAGGCCCTCTCGCAAGGAATTGGCGACAAGATCAAGGCAAGCCTTGAGAAGGCGCTGGAGCTGGCGCCAGATCACGCCGAGGCCCATATTGCCTTTGGCGCCTGGCACGCCGAGATCGTTGACAAGCTGGGGGCCATGATCGGCGGCCTCACCTATGGCGCCAAGAAGGAAGAGTCCGAGCGTCACTTCAAGGAGGCGCTGGCGCTGATCCCCGACTCGGCTATCGCCCGCATGGAGTACGCCAACGCTCAGGTGATGCTGCACGGCAAGAGCCGCCTGAAAGCCGCCGAAGCCCTCTATGCCGAAGCGGCCGAGTGCGAACCCATGGATGCCATGGAGCGCCTCGATGTGGAGGCGGCGCGGGAAGAGCTGGAGGATTAACCGCTATTCCCACTATTCATAGATAACAAAACAAGAGGCCAACCCGCGGGTTGGCCTCTTTTTATTGGGATTTTTACGTATCGGATCAACCCAGCAGCGCATCAAGGCCGTTCGGGTCGAACAGCAGCTCAGGCTCCAGCAACACCAGCAGTAACAGTTGTTCAAACTCCACGGCGAAGCGGTCGACAACCTGATCCGGGTCAGGTACCAGCTTCTTGTCGGTGATAAGGCCCAGCTGCACCTTGTGATCGTAAGAGAGGATGGAGACGCCGACGCCGATATCCCCCGATTGCGGCACCCAGAACAGCGGCTGACGCAATTTTGCTCCAGCCAGATAGAGGGTCTGCTGCGGGCCGGGCACGTTGGTGATGACGGCACTGGCCTTGGCTGTGAGCAGCTCGACGGCCTGCTGCTGCACCGCATTGGGGGCCATGCCAAGGGCATGTAACAGGTTGAGCACCACCACGGGTTGTAGAGAAGTGCGCAGCGCCTGCATCCGGTCACGTACGGTATAGAGCCGCTGCAACGGGTGTTCAACATCCAGTGGCAAGTCCAGGGCCACCAGCCCGAAGCGGTTGCCAAGTGCCCCCTCATCGTCCGGTGCACGCATATTGACTGGCACCAGGGCGCGGATCTTGACCTTGTTGGCATCATCCCCCTTCTCCTGCAGGTAGTGGCGAAACGCCCCTGCAGTGGCGGCGATCAGCAGATCGTTGACCGAGCAGCCCAGTACCTTGCCCACAGCCTTGATATCCGGCAGATCAATTTGCTCCGACCAGGCCACCCGCTTGGTGCTGGTAGTCTTGCCACGCAGGCGGCAGGGTGAATCATCACCGAGGGTGGCGATATTGCACAGCTCGCTCGCCACATCCCGCCCGGTCTTGAGGTAATCCACCGCCTTGGTGGGATGGGTGACCACTTCGACATATTTGGACCAGAGGCTACCGGTCAGCTTGAGACCGGCCCGCACCAGACGGCTGCCCTGGTGGCAATCCTCCTCATCCTCGTCATCGCTGTCATCCAGTGGTTCCGGTGACGGTGGTCGCGGCGCCCCTTCCGGGGTGTTATCCATCATGGTCAGCATGGCCCGCACCAGCGAGAAGCCGTCGCCCATGGCGTGGTGAATGCGCACCACCAGCGCTTGCCCACCCAGCGACGTGTCGGTCAGGTGCATATCCCACAGGGGGCGCTGGTGGTTGAGCGGCGTCGAGGCGAGATCGGCCACCAGCTTCTCCAGCTCCAGCTTGCCCGCTTCACCCGGCAGGATCACTCGCTTGAGGTGCTGATCGAGATCGAAATCGGGATCATGGCGCCAGTAGTAGGAGCCCCCCTCCAGCACGGCCCGCTGGTGGAAACGGGGTTGCACCGAAATGGTATGGTGCAATCCGGCCCGCAGACGCGCTTCATCAAGCTCTCCTTCAAACATCAGGACACCGATGATCTGCATCAGGTTGTTGGGTCTGTCCATGCGTAACCAGGCGGTATCGACGCAGGAGATAAATTCACTCAGTGGCATGGTTGTTTCCCTACAAAATGAATTTATCGAGGCGGCAAATTGCTCCTTCCCTCATATCCGGATGAAGACTTGATACAATCAGAATGACATTAATGAGTGCCGACTCGAAATATGAAATAAAGATGAAAAATTACTTATAAAATAGAATCAAGACCTCACAGAAGAATAAATCTGACAAACCATATGGCTTGCCAACTTATTTCAAACAGCCATCGTTTACAGCTGGTTTATTTAAAACCAGTGCAACGAAGAGTTTCAAACACGTTTGGGGCAAGGTAAGCGATTGTCGACATAATCGAGGATCTCTTGCTCCAGTACGCTGCGTACCGGCAACAGCATCAAACCAAGATGCACTTCCAGTTCCAGGGTATCTTCGTCCAGGGTGAGAGTGCCATGTACCCCTGAGCCGCGAAAGCGTAGCTCGGTCTCCTCTTCATCCGCCCATTCGCAATCGAGTTGATAGCTCTCGCTCATGTCCGCAGCGATGGCTTCGGCCGCGATCCGGGCGGCAGCCAATCCCAGCGGATGCTGACGGCTGATCTGGATGGTAGAGAGTGCGCTGCTGCCAGCGAGCGAGTTGAAGAACATGGTCGTTACTCTGGGTCATAAGTTAGTTATTGATATTAAACACATGTTCACAACAAATGAAAGGATGGTTCACATAAATGGGACTCACTTAACAGAGTAGAGAGGGATGCAGGCCATCAGCGGGGCATGGCATTTATTCCCTCCCCCGTGCGCGCTACACTTGTCACGGAACGGTCAGCAAAAGCTGCTTGTTTTTCATTCACTTGTATCTTCGTATCACCGAATCCCCATCAATGGGCCCAAGGCCAGAGAGCTGTAGATGACGCATCAAGAACATGCCCACGACGACGATAGCACCCTGGGTCGGCTCTACCGCCAGCTCAAGCGGGTTGCAGCCTTGCGCGAGCAGATGCGTGCCCACCCGGAAGATCAGCAGGCTCGGGATCGGCTACGCCAGTGGCAGGCCGACCGGTTGGGGCGAACCCATCGTGATCTGCTGGAAAGTGACCGCTACGGCCCTGCCGCCGAGTTCTTCCTGACCGACCTCTATGGACCCGGGGATTGCGCCCGCCGCGATGCGGACGTGATGCGGGTGATGCCGACCGCCGAGCGGCTGTTACCTGAGTCCGGCCTCAAGGTGCTGGCCCAAGCGATCGAGCTCGACGCTCTCTCCGAAGAGCTGGACTACCTGATGGTGGTGGCGCTGCGGCGCATTGATGGCATTGATCCCATCACGCCGGACCATTACACCATCGCCTATCGTGCCGTAGGCGAGCAGGCGCGCCGGCAACATCAGATTGCGTTGGTGAGCGAGCTTGGCATGACGCTGGACAGGCTGGCGAGAAAACCGCTGCTGGGGGCAACCCTCAAGCTGGTGTCAGGGCCCGCCCATCTGGCGGGGCTTGGCGAGCTCTTCTCCTTTGTCGAGCGCGGCTATCAGGTGTGTCATCAGATGGGGCGTGCCAACGAGTTTCTCGAGACCATCGCCAGTCGCGAGACGGCCATCATGACGGCGCTCTTTAACGGCGACAGCAGTGCGCTGGGGTGAGGCTTATCGAGGGATAAGCCGCCAGAATAACAAAGCGGGCCGATGAGCCCGCTTTTCGTTTATCACTGTTTGCCGATATGTTGGCCAATGCAAGACCGGTCAGATCACCAGCAGATCCATAAAGGCGTGTACCGGGGTGGCGGCAAGCCGTGACCCATCCTGACAAAGGGCCAGAATGTCGCTGACCCGTTTGGCCGGGAAGCGGGTGGTCAGATTGTGCTGGAATTTCTCCACCAGCAGCGGGATCCCCTCCTCCCGACGGCGACGATGGCCGACCGGGTATTCCACCTCCACCTTGGCGGTGTGAGTGCCGTCCTTGAAGAAGATCTGGATGGCGTTGGCAATGGAGCGCTTGTCTGCCTCCAGATATTCACGGCTGTAGCGTTTATCCTCCTGCACCACCATCTTGCTACGCAGCCCATCGATGCGGGGATCGGCCGCCACGTCATCCTCGTAATCCTCGGCGATCAGGCGCCCAAAGATGAGCGGCACTGCCACCATGTACTGCAGGCAGTGATCCCGATCGGCCGGGTTGTTGAGGGCACCCACCTTGCTGATGATGCGAATGGCCGACTCATGGGTGGTGAGTTCGATGCGATCGATCTCCTCCAGCCGACCCTTCACCTGAGCGTGCAGCTTCATGGCGCACTCCACAGCTGTCTGGGCGTGGAACTCGGCGGGATAGGAGATCTTGAACAGCACGTTCTCCATCACATAGCTGCCGTACCCCTGATGCAGGGCGAACTGGTTGCCCTTGAACAGCACATCGTAGAAGCCCCACTTGGGGGCGCTCAGCACACCGGGATAGCCCATCTCGCCGCTCATGGTGATAAGGGCGAGGCGCACTGCGCGAGAGGTGGCATCCCCCGCTGCCCAGCTCTTGCGCGACCCTGCATTGGGGGCATGACGGTAGGTACGCAGGCTCTGACCATCGACCCAGGCTTGGGAGACCGCATCGATCACCTGATCGCGGGTTCCGCCAAGCATATGAGTCACCACGGCGGTGCTGGCGACCTTGACCAGCACCACGTGATCGAGACCAACCCGGTTGAAGGAGTTCTCCAGCGCCAGCACACCCTGAATTTCGTGGGCTTTGACCATGGCCACCAGCACATCGGCCATGGTGAGCGGCGCCTTGCCCTCGGCCACGCGAGTACGGGAGAGCCAGTCGGCAGTGGCTAGAATGCCCCCCAGATTATCGGATGGGTGACCCCACTCGGCGGCCAGCCAGGTGTCGTTGTAATCGAGCCAGCGGATGATGGCGCCGATATCCCAGGCCGCCTTGACTGGATCGAGGCAGAGCTGGGTACCTGGCACCCGGGCGCCGTGGGGTACCAGTGTACCGGGGACGATGGGGCCAAGGTGTTTGGTACACTCGGGGAAGCGCAGGGCCAAGAGGCCACAGCCGAGCGTATCCATCAGGCAGTAGCGGGCGGTGTCGAGGGCCGCCTGGCTGGTAATGGGGTGGTTGCAGACATAATCGGCAATATCGACCAGCACCTGATCGGGCTCGGGTCTGTGGTTGACGTCGACGTTGGCGGACATCGTGATTTCCTTATCGTTGTTGTAGAGAGACAAAGTGACGGGGGGCCGGGCCGACATAATCGGCGCTCGGGCGGATGATCCGGTTGTGCTCACGCTGCTCCATCACGTGGGCGCACCAGCCGGTGACCCGCGAGCAGACGAAGATAGGCGTGAACAGCTTGGTCGGGATCCCCATGTAGTGATAGGCGCTGGCATGGAAGAAGTCGGCGTTGGGAAAGAGCTCTTTCTCTTCCCACATCACCTTCTCCGCCTCGCAGGAGACGCGATAGAGGCGATCATCCCCCACCGCCTCGGCGAGCTTGGCCGACCACTCCTTGATGATGACGTTGCGCGGATCCGAGGTGCGGTAGATGGCGTGGCCAAAGCCCATGATCTTCTCCTTGGCCGCCAGCTTGGCCAGCAGTTCCCGCCTTGCCTGCGTCTCGTCTTGCCAATCTTCGATCATCGCCATGGCCGCCTCGTTGGCCCCGCCATGGAGCGGGCCGCGCAGGGTTCCGATGGCGGCGGTGATGCAGGAGAACATGTCGGAAAGGGTTGAGGCGCAGACTCGCGCGGCAAAGGTGGAGGCGTTGAACTCATGCTCGGCGTAGAGGATGAGGGAGACATGCATCACCCGACGCTCCAGCTCGCTCGGTGCCTTCTGGTGCAGCAGGGCCAGAAAGTGGCCGCCGATACACTCCTCGTCGCTGTCGAGGGCGATGCGAACTCCTTCGTGGCTGAACTTGTACCAGTAGATCAGAATGCCCGGGAAGGCGGCCAGCAGCCGATCCGCCACTTCATGCTCATGCTCGAAACCATCTTCCGGCTCCAAATCGCCGAGCATGGAGCAGCCAGTGCGCAGCACATCCATGGGATGGGCATCGGCGGGAATCCGCTCCAGCACTTCCAACAGCGGCTGGGGCAAAGTGCGCAGGCGACACAGTTCGCGCTTGTAGGCGTCAAGCTGCTGCTCATCGGGCAACTCCCCCTTGAGCAGCAAATAGGCGACCTCCTCGAACTGGGCGCTGTCGGCCAGCTCCTTGATGTCATAGCCGCGATAGGTAAGACCGGTACCACTCTTGCCTACTGTGCAGATACTGGTCTCCCCCGCACTCTGCCCGCGCAGACCTGCCCCACCCAACGGTTTTTGCTGTCCCATAAGCTGCCTCCTATTCCTTGGCTGTAAACAGACGATCCAGTGTCTGCTCGTAGTGGTGATATCCGAGGAAGTCGTAGAGTGACTCCCGGGTCTGCATGGTCTCCACGACAGCGCGCTGATGGCCATCCTGGCGAATATGTTGATAGACGTTGAGGGCGGCCTGATTGGCGGCCCGGTTGGCACTCAAGGGGTAGAGCACCATGTCGACCCCGTGGGCGGCCAGTTGCTCTTTGTCAAACAGTTCGGTTTTGCCGAACTCGGTCATGTTGGCGAGGATCGGCACTTTGGCCGCCTGCTTGAACTGGTCGTACTGGGCCAGTTCGGTCACCGCCTCGGCGAAGATCATGTCGGCACCGGCGGCCACATAGGCGGCGGTGCGCTCAAGAGCAGACTCCATCCCCTCCACCGCCAGTGCATCGGTGCGGGCCATGATGACGAACTCGCTATTCTCGCGGGCATCCACCGCTGCCTTGATGCGATCGCACATCTCCTCAAGCGTGACCACCGCCTTGTTGGGGCGATGACCACAACGCTTCTGAGCCACCTGATCTTCCATATGGACGGCGGCAACCCCGGCCCGCTCGAACGCGCGAATGGTGCGGGCGATATTGAATGCCCCGCCCCAGCCGGTGTCGATATCGACCAGCAGCGGCACACGGGTCGCCGCTGTGATCCGTTCGGCATCGATCAGCACGTCGTTGAGGGAGGTCATACCGAGATCCGGCAAGCCATAGGAGGCATTGGCTACTCCGGCGCCGGAGAGATAAAGAGCTTGAAAGCCGCTGCGTTCGGCCATCAGCGCCATGTAGGCATTGATGGTGCCGACGATCTGCAGGGGATGTTCATTGGCAAGAGCGGTGCGAAAGCGCAGGCCTGCCGAGGGGGACAAACTGGACATCATGACTCCTTTCACCTGTCTAGTCTGGCTATCTAATATCACGTTTACGTTAACGTCAATTATACTTTCGTAACATTCCGGCTGCAGGCAAGACAGGAAACCGGTTTTAGGGTAAATTTCACCAATTCCTTCAACAGGTTGAATTGTATGATGGAGCCCGGTTCCGTAATTGTCTGTCCGGCGTGCGACTTGCTGATCCAGCGCAAAGCACTGCCGCTGCGTCGCCATGCCCACTGCCCGCGTTGTCACCAGCATCTCTATGGCCGTTATGCCTTTCGTCCCTCCCAGTTGATGGCCCTGACCATCACCGGATTTCTGCTGCTACCCTCCGCCTTTTTTGAACCGCTGATCTATCTGCGGCTGGCTGGGGTCAACACCGACGCCGACCTGCTGCGCGGTATCCTGGTGCTGTTTGGCGAAAGTGAGTTTTGGGTGGCCTCTTTGGTGCTTTGGTGCGCCGTACTGGCACCGGTAGGGTTATTGGCGGGGATCTTTGTGCTGGCTTCGGGTCTGGCCAAACGTTGGCACATTCTTCCCGTCACCTTGAAGCTGGTCGAGGTGTTTCGCCACTGGGCCATGCTGGAGGTCTATATCGTCAGCCTGCTGGTTGCCCTGTTCAAACTGATCGACATCGCCGATGTGCGCCTCGGTGGCGGGTTGCTCAGCCTCGGTATTTTGATGCTGCTCAACATGACCCTGCTGATCCTGTTTGACCCCGCCCCCTACTGGGCGCGGATCCCGTTAAAGGAGCCGGAACATGACCAGCGCCCGTGAGATGGGACTCTGCCGCTGCCATACCTGTGGTTTGTTGGTGCGCTATCAAGCCGGGGCAGTCTGCCCCCGTTGCAGCAGCAAATTGCAGGTGCGCATTCCCCGTTCCCTCGCCTGGTCGTGGGGCTTGCTGGCGCTCGCCACCTTCATGTTGCTGCCTGCCAATCTGTTGCCCATTACCCATTTCTACAACAAGGGGTTACTGCAGTCAGATACCATCTTCAGCGGTATCATGATGCTCTATCGCAGCAAGATGAGCGGGATTGCCACCATAGTCCTCACCGCCAGCATACTGGTACCCGTGGGCAAGATATTGGGGTTGGGCTGGATCTGCTGGCAGTTGCAGCGGGCCAAACCGGTGCGGCGCAAGCGCCAGCTGGTGATGTATCGGGTGATCGATTTTATCGGTCGCTGGTCAATGCTGGACTTGTTCGTGATTTCGCTGATGGTGGCACTGGTCGATCGGGGTGTGCTGCTGAGTGTCCGCGCAGGCCCGGGGGCCACCGCCTTTGCCGGTGTGGTGGTGCTGACCATGATGTCGGCCCGCATGCTCGATACCCGTTTACTGTGGGACAAGGCGGCCCGTTGATGATTTCTCTGTTTTTGTCTGATGTGCTGTTTAATCCAGCCAATAAGGAGTCACTATGATCGGGGCTGAACCCGTCATCGAAAAGCGTCGCTGGTTATCGCCGGTCTGGCTGTTACCCCTGATAGCCCTGCTGCTGGCAGGTGGCTTTCTCTATCAGCAGGTATTGAGCCGTGGCCAGCTTATCCAGATCAACTTCGCCCAGGGCAACGGCATCTTGCCGGGCAAAACCCAGATTCGTTATCAGGGGGTGGCCATCGGCGTGGTGCAAGAGCTGGAGCTGGCTGAAGATGGCCGCAAGATTGCGGTGATGGCCAAGATTGACAGCCGTGCCAGACCGCTGATCCGCAAGGGATCCGACTTCTGGCTGGTGAGCCCCAAGGCGTCGCTCACCGAGATCTCCGGCCTTGATACCCTGGTCTCCGGCAACTACATCAACCTGCAACCGGGGCGTGAAAGCAATCCGCTGGAGGAGACCTTCGATGCACTGGAGGGCCCTCCTCCCGGCTATCAGGCTCAGGGTCGCATGCTGCACCTGACCGCCGATTCGCTGGGGTCGGTGGGGATTGGCGCCAAGCTCTATTTCCGCGGTATCGAGGTTGGCAGCGTCATCAATACGCGCCTGGGTCAGGACAACCAGAACGTCATTCTGGATCTGGTGATCGAGCCGCGTTTCGAACATCTGGTCAAAGCCGATACCCGCTTCTGGAACATCAGTGGCATCAAGGGCTCCTTCAGTCTGGCTGGCGTCAGCGTGGAGGCCGGCAGCCTCACCTCCATTCTGAGCGGCGGCATTGCCTTTGACTCGCCCAAAGATTCACCGGAGCCGGAGAAGGGACAGACTTTCGTCCTCTATAAAGGGCTGGCGGAAGCAGCGCGCGGTGCGCGTATCGACATTGCGGCTGGTGATCTCCCGGTCAAGGAGGGGATGCCCATCCTCTATGAGGGGATCGAGATCGGTCGTATCGACCCCATTCGCCTCACCGACAAAGGCCGTGTGGTCACAGCGCTGATCAACCCGGAGCAGGCTTATCGCATTACCGACAAGAGTCAACTGGTGTGGGAGAGCGTCTCCCTCTCCGCGACCGGCGTGCAGCATGCAGATCGCCTGCTCTCCGGCCCGGCCATTCGCCTCGACTATGTAGCGGGCAAACCGGTACAGAAGATGACCCTGACCGATCGCGCGCCCCAGAGCGGCACCAAGGTGACGCTGCAGGCTGACGATCTGGCGGGGCTCAATCAGGATGCACCTGTCTGGTACAAGGGATTGCAGGTGGGCCGTATCAGCCAGCTCACCCTGGATGCGCGCGGCAATGCCAGCGTCGAGCTGGTGATGGCGCCGAACTATGGTCATCTGCTCAACCGTGCCCGCTTCTATCGCGCCACCCCGTTGCAGATCGATGCCGATCTGAGCGGCATCAAAGTAGAAACCAGTCCGGCCAGTGCCTGGTTGGGGGGCGGGATCAAGCTGGTACAAGCCAGCAGTGGCGAGCGGATTAACCGTCTCTACCCGAGTCAGGAGCTGGCACTGCTCGGCACCCGTAATGCCAAGCCCCAGCGCTGGTTGCTCAAGGCAGATCAGGCCGATGGCATCGGCATTGGATCGCCTGTGCTCTATCTGGGGCTGGAAGCGGGCAAGGTCAAGCAGCTGCGCGCCGCCAAAGAGGGGGTCGAGATCGAGCTAGAAATTGATGGCGTCTATGCTCCCCTCCTCGCCCAGCAACCCCAGTTTTGGAAAAAACCGGCCATCGACACCAAGGTGCGGGTCGATGGGGTGCAGGTCAAGGTGGGCAACCTCGGTACCCTGCTGCGCGGCGCCATCGAGTTCGACCGGCTGGCCAATGGCCGCAGCAGCCATCAACTGTTCGATTCCAGGGAGCAAGCCAAGGCCAAGGTGCGCCAGCTGTCACTGGTAGCAGATAGCAATCCGGGGCTCGGGATTGGCAGCCCGATCCGCTATCGTGGGGTCGATATCGGCAAAATTGAAGAGATCGAGTTGGAGCCGTCTCTGGGTCAGGTGATCTTCAAGGCCGAACTCGATGGCCACTATGCCGAGCGTTTCCTGCAGTCCGGCGCCCGCTTTACTCTGGTGCAGGCCAAGCTGGGGCTGGGCGGTGTCGCTCACCTCGATACCCTGATCAAGGGGGCGTTTGTAGAAGCACAACCCGGTAAAGGCGCTGGCAAAGATCGCTTCCCCTTGAGTCAGGTCGGCCCGGTGGGTCTGGCCCTGACCCTCAAGAGCCCCTCCGTCAATGGCCTGAGCGTCGGTAGCCCGCTGCTGTTTCGCAAGATGGTGGTGGGCAGTGTCACCAAGGTGGCGCTGGCTCGGGATGGTAGCGAGGTGGTGATCGACGTTAACGTCGATCAGGAGTATGCCCATTTGGTGCGGGCCAACTCCCGTTTCTGGAATGTCTCCGGGGTCAAGGCGGATATCGGCCTGACTGGCGGCACCATCGAAGTGGAGACGGTGCAGAGTCTGTTGGCCGGCGGCATTGCTTTCAATACGCCGGAGAGAGAAATGGGGTCAACCGTCAAAGCGGGACACAGCTATGCGCTCTACGGCAAGGCCGAGAAAGAGTGGCTGGAGTGGAGTCCGCGTATCCAGCCCTGATCTCTTCCCTTTGTATCTCATCCAAGCCCGGCATCGCGCCGGGCTTTTTTATATTCCGGTGCCTGTTGATAGGGTTCAGATTCAGAATATTCTTAGCCTTGTGGTAGGATATCGCCCCTCTTTTTCGGTCAACGAGACGGCACAGTGCACGACAACACCTTCCTTCCCGATTACTTTTTACGCCACATTGCGGCCATCATGCCGGCTCATCTCTCGATGGATGAGTTTGTGGCCAGTTGTCGACGTCCGCTGCGCCGCAGCATTCGGGTCAATACCTTGAAGATCGCCGTCTCGGATTTCGTCGCCCTGATGGAGCCACTGGGTTGGCAGCTCGACCCCGTGCCTTGGTGTGATACTGGCTTCTGGCTGACCCGCAGCGATGAAACCGTCCCACTTGGCAACACCGCTGAGCACTTGAGCGGGCTCTTCTACATTCAGGAAGCGAGCTCCATGCTGCCGGTGACGGCACTCTTTGCCAGCGACAAGATCAAAACGGATGGCATGTTGCTGGATGCGGCGGCGGCCCCCGGCTCCAAGACCACTCAAATAGCCGCCTTGATGAACAATCAGGGGATGCTGGTTGCCAACGAGTTTTCCAGCAGCCGGTTGAAAGTGCTTAGCGCCAATATCCAGCGCTGCGGCGTGACCAATGTGGGGATGACCCATTTTGATGCCAAGGTATTTGGCCAGTGGTTGCCGGAGACCTTCGATGCCATCCTGCTCGATGCCCCCTGCTCCGGTGAAGGTACGGTGCGCAAGGATGAAGATGCACTGCGCAACTGGAGCATCGAGAGCATCGACGAGATTGCGGCGGTGCAGCAAGGGTTGCTGGAGAGTGCCTTCCATGCCTTGAAACCGGGCGGTGTGCTGGTCTACTCCACCTGTACCTTGAGTGAGCAGGAGAATCAGGCGGTCTGCCAATCCTTGCTGGACAAGTTTGGCGATGCCTTGAGTTTTGATTCGCTGGTTGACCTGTTCCCCCATGCAGAGCAGGCCTGTACATCCGAAGGATACCTGCACGTTTGGCCCCAGATCTTCGACAGTGAAGGCTTTTTCGTCGCCAGATTGCGCAAGCATCACTCGGTGCCCAACACCATGTTCAAGCCGGGCAAGCTGGGTAAATTCCCCTTCCTGCCACTGGCAGCAAAAGAGTCAGAGCCCATGCTGCGCGAGATTGAAGCAAACTTCGGAGTGGCACCGCAGGGTCAGCTGTTTGGCCGCAATGACGAGATCTGGCTCTTCCCCCAGCAGTTTGATCAGGTGCAGGGCAAGTTGCGTTTTGATCGCATCGGCATCAAGTTGGCCGAGACGTTCAAGAAAGGCTATCGCCTCACTCATGAGTGGGCTCTGGCCTATGGCGATAAAGCGAGCAAGGGTGTTGTCGAGTTGGATAGCGCCAATGCGCGGGAATTCATGATGGGACGGGACGTCTGGCCAGAACAGGATGCGGGCGCTGGCGAGGTGATCGTCCGCTATCAGGGGCATACCCTGGGAATGGGGAAATGGGTGGGTAGTCGGGTCAAGAATGCCCTCCCCCGCGAGCTGGTGCGTGACAACAATCTGTTCAATGCGTAGTGGGCCGTTCGGTGCATAGGCACTTGAACGAGTCTGAAATACCCACACTCTGGTTGAACTTTTCTTCGGATCTTGAAAAGCCTTGAGCCTTGTCTAAGCTTAAGGCAATCCGAACACCAGTTAGCGCACGGCTCTGCAATTCCCCTATGCCAGGTACAAGGAATTCGTACCTGGCTTTTTTTATCTCTTCACGTATCGCTGTTACTTCACTCTTGTGTCTATTCAACGGTCTCTTCGACCGGTGTGGCGACTCTGTTTTCAAACGGAGGTTCTCTACCCAGCTCATGTTGGTAGAGCAGATCGATCGCCTGCTCGATGAGTGATGCCTGACTGTCTTCGAGATGAAGACCCAGAGCGGCTAATCGCTCGGCGTGGCGATTGCTGATCCAGCATTGCAGTCGGGTATGAGTCTCCTGCTTGCGTTTTACATGTTGGCGCTGCCGCTCGGCATTGTTTTGGGGCCCCGCCTCTTGCACTTCACGCACTGTCATTTCTTGGCTCATATGTCCTTGCGATATTACATTTCTGAGTTTGTTATCTCTCATCACATGCCATTATCCATTGGAAGATGCCCTTCCCCTTTGGGCTGTTGGCTGCGCGACAAATATATCATCAGATCAACAAGATATCATTTAACATAAAAAACCAAGTGACGCAGTTGTGTCAAAGCAAGCCATCAAGGGCATGATCGGAGAATTTATGGGCGTCATCGAAGTACTCCTGCAGGGTTCGCATATCCTTGTGGCGCGTTACCTCGATGATCTTGTTCATTGGCTTGCCGGCAGTCACCGCCGAGGTGATAAATCCGCGCCGCAGGCTATGGCCACTGACGTAAAGATCGTCGATGGTTTGGCCGGTTCGGCGTTTGATCATCAAATTGATGCCCTGGGGGCCGAGTGGCTCGGCCATCAGTTGACCCCAGCGGTTCATGCGCCGAAACAGCGGCCCCTCGCTGATCCGACTTTTGTGTAGCCAGTTTTGCAGTGCCGATACGGGGCAATAGTGCTTGCCCGGGATCAGGGCTATCTCGGTTTCATGCAGTTGATGTTTGCTCGGTTTGAGGCGAAGGCGGATCCCCTGCCCCACAAAATCGAGATCGCTCACCTCAATCCGGGCTGCTTCCGAGCGGCGCAAAGCACCACTGAACATCAGGAGCAGCAGGGTGTGATCACGCAAACCCGCGAGCTCCCTGGTGTCGATGCCATCCAGCACCTGGGTCAAAGGCTGCAGCGTCAGGGCACCGGTTTTGTGCTTGCGGTTATCCCCCAACCTGACAATACCGCGCATCATCTCCTTTATTTCGGGATGTTCGGTCGGCATCGGGTGAATGCCTTTCTGCTTGAAGGCATAACGGATCCCCGCCAGCCGTCTCACCAGGGTTGCTGGTTTTCGAGGCTCGCCATTACGCAGTTCTCCCTTCCCCTCCTCTTTATCCAGCCATACCCAGTCGGCCAATACGCCGTCGGCTTGATCAGCGAGAAAATTCATGATGTCGTGATGGGTCGTTTGCAGCGGATCCAGCCCGTGTAATTGACACCAGAAGACAAAAATACGGGTATCCGCCTGATAGGCATTGAGGGTGGAATCCGCTTTTGCATTGCGCAAAAAGCGGCGTGCCCGACTATTTAGCTGTGCATCGAAAACAGTCTGCAGTGACTGATGAGCCGGATTGGACAAGGTTGGATATGCCACGGAACTCTATGA
Source organism: Aeromonas sp. 604176 (assembly GCF_049170755.1). Lineage (NCBI taxonomy): Bacteria > Pseudomonadati > Pseudomonadota > Gammaproteobacteria > Aeromonadales > Aeromonadaceae > Aeromonas > Aeromonas sp. 604176. The sequence continues at coordinate 9,963 of NZ_JAAKNE010000016.1, read as the reverse complement.
TTCATATGAAGTTTGAGAGGATCTTACAGGATCCTTCCCATACATCAAGTATCGATAATGAATATTATCGATACTTATAGCCTGATGTTTTAATACCCTTTGACCACGGTGAAAAAACGAAACATCGGAATATCATTCACCCAGTTTTGTATGGATGAACGAGTTGAATTGACTGGGTGGGTGAGAGATAACGTTGTGCTAGGTTGATTTTCAGGTGGGTAATCAGCTTGGTATTTGAAATATAAAAGCCCCGAGCAACGGGGCTTCTGTGTTATTTTTTCGCCAGCTTGAACAGTTCAAAGAAATTCCTGCTGGTGGCTTCTGCCAATTCATTAAGCGGAATATGACGCAGATCGGCAATAAACTGCGCAACGTCTCGCACAAAGGCAGGTTCGTTCTCCCTCCCCCGATGCGGAACAGGTGCAAGATAGGGCGAGTCGGTCTCGACCAGCAATCTGTCGAGGGGCAGAGCCTTGACCACTTCTTGCAGTGCAGACGCATTTTTGAAGGTGGCGATCCCGGAGATGGAGATATAGAACCCCATCGCCATCGCCGCTTGCGCCATCTCGAGAGACTCGGTGAAACAGTGCAGCACACCGCCCACCTGATCAGCTCCCTCTTCACGCATGATCTGCAAGGTATCTTGCTGGGCATCGCGAGTGTGGATGATCAGCGGCTTGTTCAACGCGCAGGCAACCCGGATATGTTCGCGGAAAGAAGCTTGCTGCACCTCTTTGTTTTCAGGGGAATAAAAGTAGTCAAGCCCAGTTTCGCCGATGGCGATCACTCTTTCGTCCGCAGCCTGTGTCAGCAACAAGGCTGCATCCACCCCGGGTTCCTGATTGAGCGGGTGTACACCGCAAGAGGCAAACACCTGGGGATAGGGAGCGATCGCCTCGAGCATGGTCGGGAACTGTGCCTGAGTCACACTGACACAGAGAAAATATCCCACGTCCAGTTTCGCGGCCTTGGCAAGTACATCAGACATGCTGGTCTGCTTGCTGCCATAGCTGAGGCGATCGAGATGACAGTGGGAATCAACGAGTAACATATAAAACCTTTCTGCTTGTCGGTACTTATAACCAGCGACTGAGCCAGTTCATCAGATGGATGGTGGGATTGGAGAGCTGACCCGGCTGACAGGCCGCTTTCAGGGCAACCAGATCTTGTTCTGCCTCCAGCAGTTTTTCGCTGGAGTGCTGCTCCGCCAACCGCTGGCTCAAGATGGCCAGATCAGGCATGGCCAGCTGATGGTGACCACATCCGGCCTGGGTTTTCAGGGCATCACACAAGAAGAGCTGCAACCAGTGCAACCTGACCTGCGTCTCCTGACCAAGCTGGCTGCACAGTGCCGTCGCCTTGACCGGACTTTGACTCAGGGCGACAAACTGTTCCAGCAGTTCGCGGCGAGTACCGTCCTGTTGCAGCTCGATATAGTCGAGTACCCGCAGCGGTGCCCCCTGACAGATCCGCACCTGAGCCAGAGTGGCCTGATGACCCTGCTCGGCCAACCAGCGTACTGTCTCCCCTTCCGCAGGCAACTGACAGACATGTTTGTGACAGCGACTGAGAATGGTGGGAAGCAACCGGGAAACCTGGGAGGCTATCAGCAACAGCAAGCTGTCGCCGGCCGGCTCTTCCAAGGTTTTCAACAGGGCATTGGCTGCCGATTCGGTCATCCGCTCCGCATCAGGAATGATCACCACCTTGCCACGGCCGAGCTGGGCAGAGCCCTGCAGCCGGGTGCAGATCTCGCGAATGGCCTCGACCCCGATGGTCTTGCTGTCGCGCGTTATGGTGCCGAGATCCGGGTGGTTGCCCTTGTCAAACAGCTGGCAGGAGTGGCACTGACCACACGGTTCTCCACGATCCGGTTGTTGGCAAAGGTGCAAACGCGCCAGCCGCTCAGCCAGTTGCTCCTTGCCAAGACCGGGATCGCCCAGCAACAACCAGGCGTGGCCGAGACGACCGGACTGGGCCGTCTGGCTCAGGGCATGCCAGTCTGAGATCAGCCAGGGATACATAGCGGCTCGTTCGACAGATAGTGATCCAATGCACACTCAATGGACGTTTTGACCTGTTCCGGCGTTCGCGCCGCATCGATCACCACAATGGAATCATCCTTGGCGGCCAGTTCGAGATAACGAGTTCGGGTACGCTCGAAGAAGCTCAGTTGCTCCAGTTCGATGCGATCCAGCTCGCCGCGATGGCGAGCGCGCTGCAAGCCAAGGGCAGGATCGATATCTAGATAGAGGGTGAGATCCGGCTTGAAGTTGCCAAGCACCGCCTGCTTGATGGCACCGATAAGCTGGGCATCGATACCACGGCCACCGCCTTGATAGGCCTGGGAGGAGAGATCGTGGCGATCCCCCACCACCCAGACACCGTCGGCCAGTGCGGGTTTGATGCGGGTCTCCACCAGTTGTACCCGGGAGGCATACATCAGCAGCAATTCCGCCTCGATGGTGAGGCGCTCGTTGTGCACCTCTTTGACGATGGCCCGCATCCGCTCGGCCAGTGGCGTACCACCCGGCTCGCGGGTGCACTCGATCCGGTTGATGCCGTGGCGCTGCAGATATTCGGTCACATAACGCACGGCCGAGCTCTTCCCTGCCCCTTCCAATCCTTCGATCACAATAAATTTAGACATTAGGGTTTCTTCAATATGTATTCGCGAACCGCCCGATTATGTTCGTCGAGGGTCTTGGAGAAATAGTGGGCACCGCCCCCCTTGGCGACAAAATAGAGATAGTCGGTCGATTTGGGGTTAAGCGCAGCTTCGATGGAGGCCTTGCCCGGCATGGCAATAGGCGTGGGCGGCAGGCCGTCGATCACATAGGTGTTGTAGGGATTCTTGTCGGTCAGATCGCTGCGGCGAATGTTGCCATCGAAGCGATCCTTCACCCCGTAAATGACGGTGGGATCGGTTTGCAACTTCATGCCCAGACGCAGACGGTTGACGAATACGGAGGCGATCTGCGCCCGCTCGTCCGGCTGGCCGGTCTCTTTCTCGATGATGGAGGCCATGATCAGCGCCTCATAAGGGGTCTTGTAAGGCAGGTTGGCCTGACGTTTCTCCCAGCTCTGCTGCAGGAAAGTCTCCATATCCTGATGGGCGCGACGCAGGATCGAGAGATCGCTGGCATGGGTGGTATAGGCATAGGTTTCCGGCAGGAACCAACCCTCCAGCTTGCCATTCTCGATGCCGAGTTCCTGCGCCAGGTCGGCTTCGGATTGCTCGACGGTCAACCGCTCAAGGTATGGGGCGCTGGAGAGTTGCTTTTGCCAATCCTCGAAACGGGAACCTTCGACGAAGGTGAGGCTGAAGTGAAACTCCTTGCCCGATGCGAACAGGGAAAGGGTCTCCTTGAGAGGGGCCCCTTCCTTGATTTCATAGGTGCCCGATTTGATGGCCACCAGTTCGGGATGGCTGCGCAGCCAGAGCCGCACCGCCCAGGGGCTGGTTTCCCCCTCACCCAGTTCGGCGATGAGGCGCGCCGCATGGGCGCCCTTCTCCACCGTAAAGAGCCGGGTCGGCCCCTTGTTGGTGAGCGTCTCTACCTGTTGCCATTTGTAATGTACATAGCCCCCGGCAGCGGCAACCGTCAGTGCCGCCCCCGCGAGCAGGGTGTAAAGCCGATTAAACTTCAATGACCAAACGCTCCTGTAAACGGCGACTCAATACCGCTGGGGGATAGTGAATATCCTCGATGCCATTGACCGGCACGACCCCCATCAGGGTATTGGTGAGCCACACCTCTTCAGCCTGCCATAGTGACTCCAGCGGAGCCTCTACCACACGCAACTCAATACTCATCTGTTTCAACATCGCCATCACCTGGCGGCGTATGATGCCATCGACACCACCGCGGGCGAGATCGGGCGTAAACACCGTCTTGCCCCGACGCCAAAACAGATTGGCACTGACCCCCTCAATCAGAAAACCACGACTGTTAAGCACTATCCCTTCGACTGCATTTCGGCTGACAAGTTCGCTTTTTAGCAATACCTGCTCCAGACGATTCAAGGTTTTAAGCCCGGCCAGCATGGGGGCATCGCCGATCCGCTGGCGGCACACCACCATCTCGATCCCCTCCTGTTGCCACTGGCCATAGTGAGTGGGAAACGGCGCCAGAGTGACAATCCGGGTTGTGTGCTGACATCCGCTGCCGTCATAGCCCCGCCCCCCCTCGCCGCGGGTCAGGATCACCTTGGCCACGCATTGTGGTTGCTCGGCCACCATCTCTTCAACCTCCTGGGTCAAGAGCTCCCAGTCCGGTTCAACCAATCCCAGCCGGTTGTTGGCCAGCTGCAACCGTGCCAGATGGGCAGGCCACTGCAACACGCGACCCTCCCTGACCGCCATGGTGGTAAAGTGACCATCACCATAGGCCAGCCCCCGATCATAGGCCGAGATGGTATCAAGCTTCATGCCATTGATAAGCAAAGGGATCCCTCCGATAAAAAAGGCCCGATACCGGCAGTATCGGGCCTGTGTCTTTGCCCTGCGGCAAATTATACGCGTTTGAAGATCAGTGAGCCATTGGTGCCGCCAAAACCAAACGAGTTGGAGAGGGCGTACTCGAAGCTGCCTGGCTTGGCCACATGGGGTACCAGATCCAAGTCGCACTCTTCATCCGGGTTGTCCAGGTTGATGGTGGGCGGAGCCACCTGATCACGCAGGGCCAACACAGTGATGATCGCCTCGATGGCACCGGCGGCGCCCAACAGGTGACCGGTCATGGACTTGGTAGAGCTCACCATCAGGGATTTGGCGTGCTCACCAAACACCGACTTCATGCCACGCAGCTCGGCCACATCACCCAGCGGGGTGGAGGTACCGTGCGCGTTGATGTAACCAATCTGCTCGGGAGCAATGCCGGCATCCTTGATAGCATTTTTCATGGCGCGAGCACCACCGTTGCCATCTGCAGGAGGCGCAGTCATGTGGTACGCGTCACCGCTCATGCCAAAACCGACCAGCTCGGCGTAGATCTTGGCGCCACGGGCCTTGGCGTGTTCGTACTCTTCCAGTACCAGTACACCGGCACCGTCACCCAGCACGAAACCATCGCGATCTTTATCCCACGGACGGCTCGCTTTTTGCGGCTCGTCGTTGCGGTTGGAGAGTGCCTTGGCTGCTGCGAAGCCACCCATCCCCATCGCGGTGGAGGCTTTCTCGGCACCGCCGGCGACCATCACATCGGCATCACCGTAAGCGATCATCCGGCCAGCCATACCGATGGCATGGGTACCAGTGGTACAGGCGGTCGTCACGGCGATGTTCGGCCCTTGCAGACCTTTCATGATGGAAAGATGACCGGACACCATATTGATGATGGTGGACGGAACGAAGAAGGGACTGATCTTGCGCGGGCCGCCGTTGACCAAGCTTTCGTGGTTCTGTTCAATCAGACCCAGACCGCCGATACCGGAGCCAATCGCCACGCCGACACGTTCGGCATTCTCTTCATTGATGGTCAGGCCGGAATCATCCAGTGCCTGCATACCGGCTGCGATGCCGTATTGAATGAAGAGATCCATCTTGCGAGCGTCTTTACGGTTGATGCCGTATTGCTCGGGATCGAAATCCTTGACCAGACCTGCGAAGCGGGTTGCAAACTCGCTGGCATCAAAATGTTCGATAAGGGAAATGCCGCTCTGCCCGTTGAGCAGTGCTTGCCAGCTGGATTCGGCAGTGTTACCCACCGGGGAAAGCATCCCCAAGCCGGTCACCACGACTCTGCGTTTTGACACTGAGGTAGTCTCCGAGAGGTGTTTTGAAAGGGAACAAATACAAAAGAAGCGGCCCTTGGGCCGCTTCTTTCAGAACAGGAACTTATTCCTGATTAGCGGTGATGTAGTCGATAGCCGCTTGAACAGTGGTGATCTTCTCGGCTTCTTCATCAGGAATTTCGGTATCGAATTCTTCTTCCAGCGCCATTACCAGTTCAACGGTATCCAAAGAGTCAGCGCCCAGGTCGTCGACGAAGGAGGCAGCGTTCTTAACGTCTTCCTCTTTAACACCCAGTTGTTCGATGATGATTTTCTTTACGCGTTCTTCGATGTTGCTCATGACCTGAATTTTCCTTTAAAAATACGCTATTTGCGTCTGGTTGGGGTAGTTTATTCAATTGACGTGAGTTTGCAAGTAGCTTGCCGCTGGTCAAACCACGAAATGTGCCAAACTTCGGCGTACTATCGCAAATTTGAACAGATCTTACGACAAATTGATTACACCATGTACATCCCGCCATTAACATGCAGGGTTTCGCCGGTGATATAGGCTGCTTCATCAGAAGCCAAGAATACCACAGCTGCGGCAATTTCTTTTGGATCACCCAAACGGGCGGCAGGCACCTGACTCATGATGCCGGCACGTTGATCGTCATTCAGGGCACGGGTCATGTCGGTTTCGATGAAACCGGGAGCAACCGCGTTCACTGTGATACCACGGGATGCCACTTCCCGCGCCAACGATTTGGTAAAACCAACCAGACCGGCCTTGGCGGCAGCATAGTTGACCTGACCGGCATTGCCCATGGTTCCCACCACGGAGCCAATGCTGATGATGCGACCGTGACGTTTCTTCATCATGGCACGCAACACCGGTTTGCTCAGACGGTAAAGCGAGGTCAGATTGGTATCGATGATCTCGTTCCACTCGTCATCTTTCATCCGCATCAACAGGTTGTCACGGGTGATACCCGCGTTGTTGATCAGGATGTCGATGTCGCCAAAGCGCGCCTTGATGGCGGCGAAGACGGCTTCGATGGATTCCTGGCTGGTCACGTTCAGTGCCATGCCGCAACCATTGTCGCCCAGATAGGCGCTGATCGCCTCGGCACCGCTCTCGCTGGTCGCCGTACCGACCACTTTCGCGCCACGGGCCACGAATGTTTCGGCAATCGCACGGCCGATGCCACGACTGGCACCGGTCACCAACACAACCTTATCGGTAAAACTCATCACTTGCTCCTGTTTACTTGATCTGGGCCAGCGCCTGCTCGAAAGAGGCGGCATCGTTGGCGTGAATACCTTCCACGCGCTTGTCGATGCGCTTGGCGAGCCCGGTCAACACTTTGCCCGGTCCCATCTCGATCTCGAGGGTAACCCCCTCATTGGCCATCCGCTCGACAGTCTCGGTCCAACGAACCGGGCTGAACAGCTGACGTACCAGTGCTTGCTTGATGGCGGCCGGATCCTGTTCACAGGATACGTCGACATTATTGATGACCGCGATGGTTGGAACCTTGATCTCGATCCCGTCCAGCGCAGCTGCCAGTTTTTCTGCGGCAGGTTTCATCAGCGCGCAGTGAGACGGCACGGAGACCGGCAGCGGCAACGCACGCTTGGCGCCCGACTCTTTCATCAGCACGTTGGCTCGCTCAACGGCCTCTTTGTGACCGGCGATAACCACCTGGCCCGGGGAGTTGAAGTTGACCGGAGAGACCACCTGCCCTTGTGCCGCTTTTTCGCAGTTGGCGGCGATGGATTCGTTATCCAGACCGATGATGGCCGCCATGGCGCCGGTGCCTTCCGGTACCGCTTCCTGCATGGCCAGACCACGCAGCTCGACCAGTTTGACCGCATCGGCAAAATCGAGTGCACCGCTGCAAACCAGCGCGGAATACTCACCCAGGCTGTGACCCGCCATGACGGCAGGGGTTGCCCCACCCAGCTGTTGCCACAGGCGCCACAGGGCGACAGAGGCAGTCAGCAGTGCAGGCTGGGTGCGCCAGGTTTTGTTCAGATCTTCAACCGGACCATCCATCACCAGGGCAAACAGGTCATAACCCAGCACCTGACTCGCCTCGGCGAAGGTCTCCTTGATCACGGCATGTTGTTCGGCCAGCTCGGCCAGCATGCCAACGGACTGGGAACCTTGTCCCGGGAAGGCAATGGCAAATTGGGTCATCATTGATTCCTTTTAGATAAGACAAAAATGAAATCGGTGACGGGATGATGGAGACACCATCCCGCCGAAGATCAGAGGCGAACCAGCGCCGAGCCCCAGGCAAAACCGCCGCCAAAGGCCTCCAGCAGTACCAGCTGACCCGGTTTGATCCGGCCATCCCGAACCCCTTCATCGAAGGCGATGGGGACGGAAGCAGCGGAGGTATTGCCGTGTTTGTCGAGGGTCAACACCACCTTATCGAGGCTCATGCCGAGCTTCTTGGCAGTGGCGCTGATGATGCGGAAGTTGGCCTGATGTGGCACCAGCCAATCCAGCTCGCTCGGCTCGATGCCAGCAGCGGCCAACGTTTCGGTTACGATCTCGCTCAAACGGGTGACCGCGACCTTGAAGACATCGTTGCCCTTCATGTACATGTAGGCTTCGAGCTCGGCCCCTGGCATGCCGCGACGGGGTTGCGGCAGCTTGAGCAGATCGCCATAACGGCCATCGGCATGAAGATGGGTAGAGAGAATGCCCGGCGTCTCGCTGGCACCGACAATCACAGCCCCTGCCCCATCACCAAACAGGATGATGGTGCCGCGATCTTGCGGATCGCACATGCGGGAGAGCACATCGGCCCCAACGACCAGCACATGGCGGGCTGCGCCGGATTTGACGAACTGATCAGCAATGGAGAGCGCATAAGTGAAGCCTGCGCAAGCAGCAGCCACGTCAAAGGCAGGAATGCCCGGAACGCCGAGCAGCCCCTGCAGTTCGCAGGCGGCAGCCGGGAAGGCATTTTCAGCACTGGTAGTGGCCAGCACTATCATATCGAGATCGGCAGCGGTCAGACCGGCTGCATCCAGGGCGCGCAGGGCGGCCTGGTAAGAGAGGGTGGCAACGGTTTCGTCAGCCCCGGCAATACGGCGCTCACGGATACCGGTACGTTCCACGATCCACTCATCACTGGTCTCAACCATCTGCTCGAGATCGGCGTTGGTACGCACTGAACTCGGCAGGTAGCTGCCAGTACCCAGAATTTTGCTATGCATAGAGTTCTTATAGATCCCTGTCAGAGAAGACAGCTTCAAGGCGATCTGCTATTTGCAGTGGAAGTTGATGTTTGGCCTCTTGTGCGGCCAGCAGGATCGCATTACACAGAGCGCGCCGTTCGGCCCGCCCATGACTTTTTACCACAATGCCGCGCAATCCTAACAGACTTGCTCCGTTATACTGGTCGGGGTTCAGGTAAGAAAAACGTCGTTTGAACATAAATCCGGCGATCCGGCCAAGAAAAGTGCGTTTCTTGCGGGGATATCCGGCCAGCTGGGCCATCATCCGCACCACCCCTTCTGCCGTCTTGAGGGCGACATTGCCGACAAAACCGTCGCAGACGATCACGTCGCTATCGCCGCTGAAGATACGATCCCCTTCGACGAACCCGACATAATTGAGTGCGTGGCACTGACGCAACAATTCGGCGCTGTGGCGCACCAGATCGTTGCCCTTGATCTCCTCCTCGCCGATGTTGAGCAAAGCAACACGGGGTGATGCAATGCCTTCTACCTTTTCGGCCACGACGGAGCCCATCACCGCAAACTGCAGCAAGGTATCCGCATCGCAACTGACGTTGGCGCCTAGATCCAGCATCACGGTACGTTTGCCGCTCAATGTCGGCAGCGCCTTGATAAGGGCAGGTCTGTCTACCCCGGGCAGGGATTTGAGCACGCACTTGGCCATCGCCATCAACGCACCTGTGTTGCCGGCACTGACGCAGGCATCGGCCTCACCGGCTTTCACTAGATTGAGTACCACCCGCATGGAGGAGTCTTTCAGAGTACGCAGCGCCACGATCGGTTTATCGCCCATGCCAACCACTTGGGATGCATGTACGAAACGAACGCGGGGATTATTCAGCAAGCCATGTTGCTGCAGCAGAGAGGAGGTCTGGTGCTGGTCGCCGACCAGGATCAGTTTTAGCTGGGGTAAAAGAGACAGTGCCTGCACGGCGGCAGGCACTGTTTCCGAGGGGCCAATATCTCCCCCCATGATGTCTAGCGCGACAG
>NZ_JAAKNE010000015.1:0-53778 GCF_049170755.1 Aeromonas sp. 604176 | reverse complement strand
GGGATTCGAACCCTGGGTGGCATTGCTGCCACAATTGATTTCGAGTCAATCCCGTTCGGCCACTCCGGCATCTCTCCGTGGGGAGAGAGTTTTACCCAAGCTGGGCCGAGGATGCAATAAAAATTTCTTAGATATCAAATGGCTGAATCAGATATCTGGGAGCAGGCTCACAATGCGGCGCGTGCTGTTCGCGTTGCAAGGCCACCCTGCATCCACCAGACATTAACCCTCTCGAACACCCGGCCATTATCCACGTCGTGATATTCCCCCATTGCCATCAGGCGTCTCTTTTTCCTGCTTGGCGCTCAAATTTATGGGTGATGCCGATTTTGGCAGGTTTCCTATGTATCCCCACATCATTGCGGGTGCGCGGCAAGCTGGTAATCATGGGCTGATTGAGGAACAATCGCGCCATCCTGGCGGCTGTGTTGATGATGTTCCGCCCCGATTGAACTGATGGATCTCCTTATGCGATTGCCGAAACTCATGCCCCTCTACATAACGCCCGCCCTTTCCCTGCTGCTGGCAGCGATCCTGCTCTGCGCCACGCCGGCAGAGGCCAAACGCTACCCGCTGCCACCTGCCGGGAGTCGCCTAATCGGTGAGCTGGAGGATTACATCATCCAGCAGAATGAACATCTGGAGCTGGTTGGCAAAAATACACAAATTGGATTTTTGGCGCTGCTTGAAGCAAATCCGGGTGTAGACCCCTATTTACCCAAGCCGGGCACCCGCTTGACGCTGCCCACCCAGATGCTGCTGCCTGATGTGCCTCGCGAGGGGATCGTCATCAATCTGCCCGAACTGCGCCTCTACTACTTCCCCAAAGGGAAGAGCGAGGTCATCGTGCTGCCCATCGGGATTGGCGATATCGGCCGCGAAACACCCGAGATGACCACCACCGTCATCGAGAAGAATCCCAACCCGACCTGGGTACCCGGCCCCATGGTGCGCAAATCCTGGCTGGAGCAAAAAGGGATCACCCTGCCCGCCGTGGTGCCCCCCGGCCCGGAGAATCCCCTCGGCAAGTTCGCCATGCGCCTTGGCTATGGCAAGCGCGACTACCTGATCCACGGCACCAACAAGGATTTTGGCGTTGGCCTGCGGGTAAGTGCAGGCTGCATCCGGCTGCGACCTGACGATATTGAGGCCCTGTTCAAGATTGTGCCGATCGGCACGCCGGTACGGGTCATCAATCAACCGGTCAAGGTCGCCATCGAACCGGATGGTCGGCGCTGGCTGGAGGTGCACTCCCCGCTCTCCCGCACCGAAGAGGAGCTTGAAAATGGCGCCCCGCTGGTGCTATCTCCGGCCATAGAGAGCTTTATCAGTGCACCTGACGTGATGCAGGATGAGGTGACGGCGGCGCTGGAGAGCAAAAATGGCCTGCCCCGCCCCATCAGCAGCCAACTTGTCAGTGGTTAAGTCACCAGCGCCCGAGTCGCACCGGAGTCACCTTACCTCATGAAATTCCTGCCCCTCCTGCTCCTGTTGGTCTGTCACTCCTTGTGGGCCAAGGACATTCTCTGGATGAACAATGGCGATCGTCTGACCGGCAACATCGAGGAGGTGACCGAACAGTCGGTGCGCATCGCCCTGCCCTACAGCGGCGCAGTCACCGTCCAGCGAGAGGCCATCAAACGCTGGCGTATCGATAAAGAGGACAAACCCAAGGCGACGGCAAAGGGTGGGCTCAAGCTGTTCGAGGATGACCAGGATGAACGCAACGCCTGGCTCTGGACCGGCAGCGGCGATCTCAATGTCAAACTCAAACAGAATGACAAGCAGACCAACAACGTCAACCTCAAGTGGAAAAGCGAGCTGGCCAATCTGGACTGGCGTTACAGCTTCTCCGGTGAATATACCTATGAGACCGCTGACAACGTCACCGACAGCCATGATTATCAGCTCAACCCTACGCTGGACTACTTCTTCAACCAGCAGTGGTTCTTGCGTACCTCACTCGATGCCGAATATGACATGCTGGATAAAGATCGCTATCTCTACATGGACTATGGCTCGGGACCTGGCTATCGCTTCTGGAACGACAAACGCCGCCGACTGGAGCTGATGGCCCAAGGGGGGCTAAGCCGGCTCTACTTCCGTGAAGATAGCAAGATCACCGGCGTTTTTCTGGGTGAACGGGTCATTGACTACCCCTTCGCTGGCCTGAACTGGGATTATCGCCAACCTTTCTCCCTCTGGCAGGAGAAAATGGAACTGTTCAGCCAGGGGCGCTATCTGAAATATCTGGCACAACCCTCCCCCTATGTCACCCGTAATCAGGACCTGAAAGGCAGCATAGGGTTGCGCTACTACTTCAATGACCATCTGCGCCTCTCCTGGTCGAGTGAGCTGAATTGGGAAGATGCTGACATCCTTGTCGACACAGGCAGCCCAGAACCCCGGGAGAGCGAATTAAGACACCTGCTCAGCCTTGGCGTCAGTTTCTAGCCCCGGATCCCCAACACTCAAAGAGGAGCCAATTCGGCTCCTCTTTGCTTTAGGCAGACAGGCTCGCTAGATCAGCCCCCAAGCGGCAATCTGGTAGATCCACACCATCGCCAGCAGTGTGCCGACCAATCCCATGATGACGCCGATGCGCACCATCTGGTGGCTCTCCACCAGACCGGTGGCGTGGGCCAGCGCATTGGGCGGGGTACTGATGGGCAGCGACATCCCGAGCGAAACCGAAATGGTGACCGCCAGGATCAAGGTGTGGCTGCCGCCCCACTCTGCCAGCTCCGGCATGCTGACCGCCAGTGCCGCCACCAGTGGCAGCAACAGATTGGCGGTTGCGGTGTTGGACATGAAGTTGGCCATCACCACTGCCAGCAGACAGGCACCAATCAGCACCGCCAGCGTGGAGTATTCGTGGAACGGAATGTGGGTGATGAGCCGCTCGGCCAACCCGGAGTCCTCCAGCGCCAGCCCCAGCGCGATACCACCCGAGACCAGCCAGAGCACATCGAGGGAGATCTTGTGCAGATCGTCCTTGGTGATGATGCCGGTGGTCAGGAACACTGCCACCGGGATCATGGCGACCACGTAGGAGCTCATGCCGTGCAGATCCCCCAGCAGCCAGAGTACTATGGTGGTGATAAAGGTGAGGTAGACCACCCAGGCGCGGGGGGTCTGCATAAAGCGCCCCTCAATCTTGAGATCCATCCGCTTGAGGGAACTCGGGAAGAAGCGCCCCAGCAGGAACCAGCCAAGCAGCAACAGCAACACCACAAAGGGCACCGCAAATCCCATCCACTGACCGAACGAGATGGCATGCTCGCCGGTCAGGTATTTGAGGGCCACTGCGTTGGGCGGAGTGCCGATGGGAGTGCCGATCCCGCCGAGGTTGGCCGCCAGCGGAATAGCCAGCACAAAGCCGATTTTGGCCGGGTCCTTGTCGGGAAATGCCGCCAGCACAGGGGTAAGGATGGCCAGCATCATGGCGGTGGTGGCGGTATTGCTCATAAACATGGAGAAGGTGGCGGTGATCAACATCAGCCCCAGCATGACGATCCGGGGATCCTGACCGAACGGGCGCAGCAACACCCGCGCCAGATTGACGTCCAGATGGTATTTGGTCGCCGCAATAGCGAGGAAAAAACCGCCGAGAAACAGCATGATGACCGGCGAGGCAAAGGTCGCCATCACCTCGGTGGACTTGAGCAGCTCACCAAACCCCGGTTCAGCCTTGTCGGCGGTCATGAACCAGAGCCCCTTGTCGGAGAGCAACAGCAGCTCCAGCACGATGATCAGCACCGAGGTGGCGAAGATGGGGATGGGCTCCAGGATCCAGCAGAGGGCAGCCAGCACGAAAATAGCCACGACCCGCTGCTCGATGACGGTGATCCCCTCCAGCGGGATCCAGTGGGTCGGGATCAGCAGGATGGTGAGGCTCAGCAGCAGTGGCAGAATAATCTTGTTATTGATGGGCACTATTGTCTCCAGGATCGGGAGTAAGAAGCCAATAGTGGCATAATATGCTATCGCCTCACGCGGCTATCTCGCCAAAATGAGAGCTGGCTAACTGCACGGCGCACCGTTTTGTGAGTCATATCAAGCTGGGGTCGGCGCGCTATGGCTGACGCCTCAACCCTTGCAACAAACAGGCAAAAAAACGGGCCCGCTGTTCGTTGCACACGACAGCGGGCCCGTTTCACCATTCATGCCGATGAGGGTGCTCAGAAGTAGATGCGGGTCACCGACTCGATGACGCAACCCGGGCGGCGGATCCCTTCGATCTCCACCTTGATCTCTTTGAGCAGCTCCAGCCCACCCTTGATGGGGGTGACCCGGGCCAGCTTGGTGCGGGCGCGGATGTTGCTGTCCACCTTGATGGGGTACGGGAAACGTACCTGATCCAGCCCGAAGTTCACCACCATGCGGGCGGTCGGGAACTCGGGGGTGGCCTCATCGACCGAGCCGGTCAACTGCGGCAGCAGCGCCAGGGTCAGGAATCCGTGGGCGATGGTGGTCTTGAAAGGCGACTCGGCGGCCGCACGCTCCGGATCGGTGTGGATCCACTGGTGATCCCCGGTCACTGCAGCAAACTGATCGATCATCTGCTGGCTGACGTGGAGCCACTCGCCGACATGGGTCTCTTCACCAATGCGGGCTTGCAGGGCGGCATAGAGCTCGGCCGCCTCGGCCCCCAGCTCAACTGCGGGTTCCTGAGCGACGGCAGGCTGACCGTTGGCAACCCGAGCCACGGTTGCTGCATCCTGTTGCTGCTCGCTCTGGGTCTCGGTTTGCAAGTCCAGTACACGACCCAGCAAAGGGTGAAGATGTGCCTTTTGCTGAAACTCACGCCAGTAGTCGCGGATCGCCGGTGAGAGCCAATCCTTGAGCTCAAAGGGGTGCTGCGCCAGAATTTCGCGCTTGCGCTTCAGAAAATCGACAACTTTCATGTTCCGATCCCTATGTGATTCATTGCCTGTAAAGAGGTCTAACCAGTCCTATTTTATTAAAGTTTCAGCTGTAAGTGCAAAAAAATCTCGGCGTACACCTGTACCAAGGCGGAAGTAACTACTTACACAATGTAAACCAGCACGATCTGCCAATGAGGAAAACGATTACCAGAGATGCCGCCAGCAGGGGAAATTCATCGGGGTCGTTATGAAAAAAGGCCCTCGTCGGGCCTTGTGGTGTAGGTCAGCGCGCGCTCGACCAGCCGCTACGCAATCCCTCTTCATCCAGAAAGGACCAGGCGAGGATCCGGCTCACCTTGTTGCCCTGCGCCATGTCGATCACCCGTACCTGACGCGCCCCCACCCGGTTCAACGCCTTTTTCGCCCCCGGCAGATTCTCTTTTTTCGACACCAGCGAGCTGAACCAGAGGCACTGAGTGGCAAACTCCTTGCTCTGGGCGATCATGTTGGCCAGAAACGCCGCCTCGCCCCCTTCACACCAGAGCTCGGCCTTCTGGCCGCCGAAGTTGAGCACAGGGGCGCCTGTCACCTCCTTGCCCAGATTGCGCAGCTTGCGCTCCGTCCCCTTGCTCGCCTCTTCCAGCGACGCATGGAACGGCGGATTGCACAGCGTCAGGGCAAAGCGCTCCTTTGGCCCTATGATGCCGCGAAACACATGGTTGGGGTTGCCCTGCAGGCGACACTCAATCTGATTGCCGAGCCCGTTGCTCTTGGCCAGCAGGGTGGCCGCCTTGACCGAGACCGGATCGATATCCGATCCGACAAAACGCCAGCCATATTCGCGGCAGCCTAGCAGCGGATAGATGCAGTTTGCCCCCACCCCAATATCCAGCACTCTCACCCCCTTGCCGGTAGGGAGCTGGCCTGCGCTCTCGGCCAACAGATCGGCCGCCCAGTGCAGGTAGTCCACCCGTCCCGGGATAGGCGGGCAGAGGTAACCGGTAGGCAAGTCCCAGTGGGCAATCCCGTAGTGATGGGCCAGCAGGGCGCGATTGAGGGACTTCACTGCATCGGGATTGGCAAAATCGATGGTGCGGGTACCGTAGTCATTGATAAATACGTGGACGGCCAACTCGGGAGTTCGCAGGCAGAGCGCCTCAAAGTCGTAACCCGCCTCATGGCGATTACGGGAGTGAAGTCCGGATTTACGGTCGCCCGACTTGGGGCCACCAGCTGATGGGATGCGGGGTTTCATGCTGAGCCTGCCGAAGAAAACGGGCCCACACTATAGTGATTTGACTCGGGAAAGTCTAAACGAGGGCAATAAAAAACCGGGCTATCGAGCCCGGTTCAAGTGAGGTTGGAAAAACAGTCCGTACTGCGAGCCGTTTGTCCAGCCTGACTCAGATATCGATCCGGCGAGCTTGCCAGAACTTGCTGCGCCAGTATTGGCTGTCCAGCTTGGAGCGGGTCACACCGGCTCGAGTCGAGGCGTGAATGAATTCGCCATTCCCGACATAGATACCAACGTGGTTGAGACGACGATTGATTTTGAAGAAGACCAGATCACCTTCGACCAGATCCTGCTTGGAAACGCGCGTCCCTTCGTGAACTTGGGAGCGGGTATCGCGGGGAAGTTCAATACCGACCGCATTGCGAAACACTTCACGGGCGAAGGCGGAACAATCGATACCACGTTCGGTTGTACCACCGTAGCGGTAAGGGGTACCGCGCCACTCTCTGTATACTGTCAGGATTTCATTCACATCGGGTGTCTGCGAAGCTTCCGGTTCAATAACGGGTTCCATCATGGAAACTTCGATCTTGCTCGCGACCTCGGGTTGGGGTGCCGAGGCACAACCCACCATTCCGAGCGCGACCAGCAGTAGCATCAGGTGGCGCAATCCTTTATCCCCGCTAAATAGTAAATCTTGTTAAAATACGGCCCCAAAGGGCAATTTATAAGGCAACAGCACCCGACTATATCCAAGAATTCTATCGAGGCAAGTGAAAATCCCTATCAAGCTCACATTTTTGCAAGGAAATGCACGATTTTTCATAATTAATGTGATCATGCCCAAACAATATACAATCGCAAAAAGAGCCTTGGGCCTCATAGATAACTGGCTTTTATCCCTGCTTCAGCACCTTTTTAAAGTGAAAAATCATGATCGAAACCGATCTTTTTTTGTTAAAACCGGCCAGGGTATGCCAGGACCTGCTTGCTCAATTGCCTGAATGGCTGTCAACCGATGAGCAGCATATCTGGCAAGCCATGACCCATCCTGAACGGCGTCAGGAATATCTGGTAAGCCGCGCCCTGCTGCGCCAGCTATTGGCCGAGCGGCTGCAACGCCCTGCTGCCAGGCTGCAATTTTGCAACGGCCCCCAAGGCAAGCCCCAACTACATGATGATGCTTGGCAGTTCAATCTGAGCCACAGTGGCAGCTGGCTGGTGTTGGCGCTCTGCCCGCATGGACCGCTTGGGGTGGATATCGAACTGGGCAAACGGCAGCATCATCCCCTCCCCCTGGCCCGCCGGTTTTATGCACAGAGTGAATATGAGTGGCTCTGCGCACTGCCTGCCCAAGAGCAGGAGAGCGCCTTCTACCGGCTCTGGTCACGCAAGGAGGCGATACTGAAAGCCCACGGTGGCGGCATAGCGGCGGGACTGGAGAAGGTGCGGTTTCTCCCGGAGGAAGGGTGGCGACTCGACAACCGGCTCGATGACACCCCTTATCAGGTACAGGATTGGCCCTTTGCCAGCGGCTGGCTCAGCCTCGCGGCGGCGGCAACCCCCGTGGCCTTTTACCGGCTGGATGAGCGCTTGAATTGCCACTCGCTTAACCCCATGTTACTCAACACCCTTTCTGAAGAGTCCAACTCATGATCGTCGACATTACTCCCCAGAATTTTCACGCTGAACTTATCGATGCGTCCATGAAGAAGCCGGTCGTCATCTATTTCCATGCTCCGCAGATGCCGGAGTGCCAGGGGATGACACCGCTGATCGAATCACTGGTTGGGCCCGCCAATGAGCAGGTCACCCTGGCCAAGGTGGATATGAACGATCCCCAGCTGCAACCGCTGGCCAGCCAGCTCGGCCTGCGCGCCCTGCCGGCGCTGGTGCTGTTCCATCAGGGTCGCCCTGACGAACAGGGGATCATCGAAGGGCCGCAGGATGAAGCCACCCTGCGCCAGTATTTCGCCGCCTTCGCCCCCAAAGAAGAGGAAGAGTTGCTGGCCAAGGGACAACAGGCGCTGGCTGACGAGCAGCCCAGCATCGCCTATGCACATCTGACCAAGGCACACCAGCTGGCCCCTGAACGCCACGACATCAGCCTGTGGCTCATTCAAGCTGCGCTCGACCTCAATCTGCTGGATGAAGCGCAGGAGCGCCTCGGCACCATCCCGATGGTGGCACAGGAAAGTCACTTCCATACCCTGAGCTCACGACTGGCGCTGGCCCTGCAAGCGGCAGACAGCCCGGAACTGCGCGCGCTGGAAGCCCGTCATGCAGAACAGCCTGATGATTTTGGTCTGGCACAAGAACTTGCTGTGCAATACAACCAGGCCGGCCGTCAGGAAGAGGCATTGGAACTGCTGCTGGCGATCCTCAAACGGGACTTGGCATTCGGCGAAGCCAGAAAGACCTATCTCGATATTCTCGCCACTATGGGTAACACACCACAGGCGCAGAGCTACCGTCGCAAACTCTATAGTCTGCTCTACTGATCGGAATCGAACTGGCTGGTAATGATGGGGGAGTGCCGGGAGACCGGCATGACCTCATGGGTCAAGTACGAAGAAGGTACTGTGGGAATAAGGTGCTGTGGGAATAGTGGAGATACTGTGAATTTCAGGCAAAAAAAAATGGCGCAAAACTGCGCCATTTTTTTCGCATGGATTACTTCTTGTAGGAAGTAGCCATGTTGTCGATGCGCTGGTTAGCACGCATAGCTTCTTGCTTGGCTTCGGCAACATCAGCAGCGATTTTGGACTGATCAGCACGAACTGCGCTAACATCTTGAGCCAGTTGGTCAACTTTGTTAGACAGATTCTGAACGGAAGTTTCCAGTTCGCTGGTGTTTGCACAACCGCCCAGCAGAGCGGACAGACCAACAACACCTACCAACAACAATTTTTTCATTTTTAAAGCTCCCTTGAACTCGCCAGACGTTTAGCAAGCGGCGTGATTATGGCACAAAAAAATCCTACTTTGCATAGTCCCCACCACAGATAAATGCATTAAAACCCTCATTTTTTTTTGAATGAACAGTTTTTGTCCAGATTCGTCTAAAAAATGAGTGTCGTGTGGTGGGGGCACGGACAAAGGTTAACCAAATTTTTGCCTTATTACAATTTCGTATGAGGCTCAGGCTGTACGTTCTGACAACAATTGACGATATTGCACCAGATCCTCGATGGTCAGCACCGGCATTTGGTGCTTGCGACCGAACGCAACCAGGTCTGGCAGACGCGCCATCGAGCCATCTTCTTTGGTCAATTCACACAACACACCAAACGGTTTGAGGCCAGCCAGCTGCATCAGATCGACCGTCGCTTCGGTATGACCACGGCGGGTAAGCACCCCACCGGTTCGCGCCCGCAGCGGGAAAACATGGCCCGGGCGATGCAGATCACCCGGTTTGGCGCCGTCAGCGATAGCCGCGCGGATGGTGGTGATGCGATCAGCCGCCGAGACACCGGTCGTGACCCCCTGCGCCGCTTCGATGGTCACGGTAAAGGCGGTCTGGTAGTGACTGGAGTTGGCCTCCACCATCATTGGCAGTTCCAGCTGGCGAACCCGCTCCTCGGGCAGGCAGAGGCAGACGATGCCGGAGCACTCGCGGATCATCAGCGCCATCTGTTCATTGGTCATGGATTCGGCGGCGAAAATGAGGTCGCCCTCGTTCTCCCGATCTTCATCGTCGGCCACCAGCACGCCGCCTCCGGCACGCAAGGCAGACAGGGCCGCTTCGACACGGGCAACGGGATCACCGAATTCACTGAGTAGAGACTGATTCATGGTAAAACTCCTAAACAAGACAAGGACCAGAATCAGGGCATGGAAAGGCAGACAGAGACGGGCATGCAGCGGCCAGCCCACAAGGGCCAAAACGGCAAGGTCTGTCTTATCCTCTTTCATCCGGACTATGACCGTCGGCTCCGGCATCTCACCGGATCTGCTGACCCCGACCTGGCAATCAGCCAAGTCGGGCGCTCGCGGGCTCCCCGAGTCAATCGGGATACCGCCGGTGGGGAATTGCACCCCGCCCTGAGAATAAGCGCAGACAGCCTAAAGAAAAACGGTTGCAGATACCAGCCAAAATCCCCCGCAGGCTGAAAAGCGTTTCAACATTGCGCCCGGGATCCCGCTCTGCGGCCCGCTCGCCAGCGTGCGAGGCCATGACTGGCGAATTTCTTTATGGCTCGGATCGGTTTATGGCATAGTGCCTGAAACCAAAAACAGTGCCCGAAAAGAGAGCCTGAACAACGCTGCCGGCGCAGACAGCAGCGCCAACACCACAAACGGAAAATGACAGAGATGGAAAAGAAAATACTGCTCACGGATTGCCCGGATGCCAAAGGGCTCATCGCCAAGATCACCAACATCTGCTACAAGCACCAGCTCAACATCATCAAGAACGATGAGTTTGTGGATCACGAGAATGGCCGCTTCTTTATGCGTACCGAGCTGGAGGGGCGCTTCAACGACGAGACCCTGCTGGCGGATCTGGATGATGCCCTGCCCACCGGCGCCCAGCGCCGTCTGGTCAAGGCGGGCAAGAAGCGCATCGTCATTCTGGTGACCAAAGAGACCCACTGCCTCGGCGATATTCTGATGAAGAACTACGCGGGCGCGCTGGATATGGATATCGTCGCGGTGATCGGCAACTACGACACCCTGGCCGAGCTCACCGGCAAGTTCGATATCCCGTTCCACACCGTCAGTCACGAGGATCTGAGCCGGACCGAACATGAAGAGCAGGTACGCGCCATCATCGACAGCTATGAGCCTGACTATGTGATCCTGGCAAAGTACATGCGGGTGCTGACCCCGAGCTTCGTCGAGGCCTATCCGCGCAAGATCCTCAACATCCACCACTCCTTCCTGCCCGCCTTCATCGGTGCCCGCCCCTACCGGCAGGCGTTCGACCGTGGCGTCAAGCTGATCGGCGCCACCGCCCACTTCGTGACCGACGATCTGGATGAAGGCCCCATCGTCGAACAGGACGTGATCCACGTCGGTCACGCCTTCAGTGCGGACGACATGGCCAAGGCGGGTCGGGATGTGGAGAAATCGGTGCTGAGCCGCGCGCTGGAGCTGGTACTGAACGAGCGGGTGTTCGTCTACGGCAACAAGACGGTGGTCTTCAAGTAATCCGCCCACACGGCCCATATGCAAACGCCAGAAACAACAACGGCTCCCATGGGAGCCGTTGTTGTTTCTGCGCCGAGTGTCAGAGCGGCAGATCGTTTACCGTCAACGCGCCCTTCTCCAGCTTCAGCTCGGAGGTCAGCGCTTGCTTGTCGGCCTTCAGATAACCCATCAGGGTCAGCTGATCGAGCATGGGGGCCAGTTGCGGCACCGCCTTGCCCAGCTTGTCGCTGAGGCTGGCATGCAGCACGCCGGAGAGGGCCTGCATCCCCGCGTCGCTGTTAAACAGCTGCTCCAGCGAGGTGGAGGCCAGCTTCACGTCCCCCTTCATGGTCACCGCCTCACCGTTGAGCTTGGCGCTGAGATCGGCCAGTTCAAGAGTCGCGCCACGTTTGAGCATCTTATCCAGCGCCTGCTGGATGGCGGCATCTTCAACCCCCTTGCCACCGGCGGCCTGCAGCCCCTGATACCCTTCCAGATCCAGACCGTTGAGGTTGAGCGCCAACTTGCTGTCGGTCACCGCCAGGGTGTCGGTCTCGTTCTCCAGATCCAGCTTGGCAATTTTCATCTGATAGCTGCTGGAGAGGGTCTGGGCATCATCACCAGTCAGCTGAGTCTCGGTTGTCATCCCCTGCAGGGCGACCTTGACGCTGTCAGGCAGTTGTATCGTGAGGGCCGAGAGGGTCATCTCGCTCTGGGGCGAGAGGATCACACCGCTGATCTCGGCAATGTCGGCACTCCCTTTCAGGTCGGCCAGCACCAAGTCCATCTTGCTCTGCTCTTCATGGACCGTCATCCCCTGCCAGGTCATAGTGAGGTGACCATTCCCCTCCAGATTGCCGTGGAACTCACCGCTCAGGGGCAGGAAACTGAACTCGTCCAGCCCCTGTTTGATCTTGAATTCATTGGCCCAGAAACGGCTGCTGTTACCCTGGGTCCAGAGACTGGTGACCGACTCCAGACCAAGTTGCCACTGCTCCATGCCCAGTGCGGTGAAAACTGGCGCCAGGGTGCCATTATGGGTATCAAGCTGGAAGTGGCTCTTGATATAGAGCGGCAGGATCCGGCTCTTGACCAGCAGTTGTAACTCGATGGGCTGGCTGCCTTCCAGCTCGCTGTCGATGGAGGCCAGCTCCTCCGGCGTCACCACGACCTTCAGGACCCCGTCACGGGTGAAGAGGCTGCTGCTACTCGGCTGCCACTGCATATCGATACCGGTCTCTTGCTCTACCTTGGCGATCTGCTCCGCCATGATGTTGTCGAAGCTGTTGCCCGTGTACCAACACGCAGCCAGACCACCACCTACCAGTGCCGCACCCACGGCGAGGGCCACTATCTTTTTCATATATCCATGTGTCTCCAGGGAGTTGTCACTGCACTCTACGGGGCGGACTCGGGGCTAGGCAAGTCCAATCAGATGGCGAGTCCACTTTCTTGCGGCTCGCCACAACATCACAGCAAGGGGCTGAAGAGATAGAAGATGTTCTCCATCGCCTTCTTGTACCAGGGGCGGGCCTGCCATTGGGCCAGGGTCATCGGGGTGGCTTCCGCCATATAGCCCTGTACCAGCCGGGTCATCTGGGCCACGAACGAGGGGTTATCCACCAGCAGGGTCACCTCGAAGTTGAGCCAGAGGCTGCGCCGATCCAGATTGACCGTCCCCACCAGCGCGAAGTCATCATCCACCAGCACGCTCTTGGTATGGAGCAGACCGGCATCGTAGCGGTAGATCTCCACCCCGGCCGCCAGCAGCTCCTCCATAAAGGCGTTGCAGGCGTAATTGGCCATGATGGAGTCGTTGCGTGCCGGCAACACCAGCTGCACCTGCACCCCGCGCGCCGCCGCCGAACTGAGTGCGGCCGCCAGCGGATCGTCGGGCACAAAGTAAGGGGTCGTCAGCACCAGATGGCTGCGCGCCTGATAGATGGCCAGCAGCAGGCTCTGCTGGATGCAGTCGCCGCCGACGAAGGGGCCGGACGGGATCAGCTGGGCGCGGTAGTTGGTCTGGGGCCAGGCTTCCGGCTCATGCTGCAGACTGTCGAGCAGCCGCTCGCCGGTCTCCATCTCCCAGTCCCAGACAAAGATCGACCACATCAGCGGCACCATGGGCCCCTGCACCCGGATCATGATGTCGACCCACTGGCCGACCCCGGCATCCTGCTTGAAAAAACGGGGATCCACCATGTTCATGGAGCCGGTATAGCCGACCTTGTCATCGATCACCACCAACTTGCGGTGCATTCGCAAATCCTGCCGCTGGAACGGAATGCGCCAGGCGCCGACCGGCAGCACCTCCACCAGCTTGACCCCCGCCTTGCGCAGCTTTTTCGGCCACCCGGAGCGGAAGAAGTGCTTGCTGCCCACCGAATCGAGCAACAAACGACAATCCACGCCGCACAGCGCGACTTCCATCAGTGCTTCACACACCTCGTCGGCATCACCGCCGGGGTGCCAGATATAGAACTCCAGATAGCATGAGAGCGTCGAGCGGCGAATATCCTGAGCAATCTCATGCAGGATCTGGTCGGGTTGGCTGAGCAGAGTCATCCGGTTACCGGAGAGCATGGGCATGGCCAACCGCCCCTGGATCAGATCGTGCAATGGTTGGGCCTTTTCCCCCACCTCGCAGCAATGCTGGGGGAAAAGGCGGGCCAACTGACGAATCCAGATAGCGTAAGGGCGATACATGGCCTGTGCCCGCTCGGCGCGGCGGCGCCCCAACTTGATTTCACCAAACAGCAAGTAAAAGCCGACGCCGGCAAACGGAATGGCGTAGATCAGCGCCAGCCAGGCCAGCGACACCCCGATGGGGCGGCGTTTCATCACTACCCGAAACGACACACCCGCGACGATAACGGTATGAAAAAGCAGTAGCAGCCAGCCCAGAAAGCGGGAGAACAGCAGGTGGAGATCATGTTCCAGACCGTTTAGCAACGGTAACTCCTTTTCATCAACAAACAGTGGTCGGCAGATCCTGCCAGTCAGGAATGGTATGCTGTAAGGCAAATCCATTCTATCAGGTTGCCCCCATGATTCTGCAATCCATGCTGCTCAGCCTGGCCATGCTAGGTCAAGGCTCATATGACATCAATGAGCAGCAGATCAATCAGTACCTGCAATCCCAGGTGCAAGTCGACAAACAGCTGGAGCTGCCCGGCATCATAAAGGCCCATGTGAAGCTGGAGCAGAGCGATGTCCAGATTGGCCGTCAACAGCCAGACACCGCCCGAGTCTATGGCAAGGGCAAGCTCAAGATCGCCCTGCCCGACAATACCGAATATGACGCCCGCCTGCAGATGACCTATGAGGCAAGACCCCGCTATGACAAGAGCCAGAGCGCGCTGTTTCTCGACAACATGAAACTGGTGGAGTACAAGCTGGAACCGGAGGCGGCAGAGAGAAAGTTCGGCATGATGCTCGGTATGCTGCTGCAGAGCATGGAGAAGCGTCTTGAGAGCAAACCGGTTTACCGACTGGATGACAAGGATCCGCAACAAGCCTGGCTGAAAGAAAACCTGCTGGGGCTGGAGCTGTCACCGGGCAAAATCCACCTGCTGACCAGACCCCGCTAGCCCGCTCAATTCAGGAGGGGCTGGCTGGTATCCCGTACCAGCAGCTCCACCTGATAACCCTGCTGCTGCTGTTGCTCATAAAGGGAGAAGAGTGACCCGCTCAATTGGTTGAGGGAGATATCGGCAAAACCGGCCTTGAGATAGAAGGGTTTCTCGAAAGGCAGTACCTGACAGACTACCGGTTTGTCCTCCAGACCGTGACAGGCGTGCTGCAACAGCCGTGAACCCAATCCCAGCGACTGGTAGTGAGGCAACAGACGAAAGCCGCACAGATGATAAAACTCCTCCTCGTCCCGCAACCGAACCGCCCCCACCAGCCAGTGAGCATCACGTACGACAAAGACCCGCTCTGCCAGATCCGGCACATAGTGGGAAAAAGTCGTCTCGTAATAATCCTTGATGAGAGAGAGATCGGCGTCACAGTACTCCTCGAAGATGAGTTCCATCGCCAGCATTCCTGACACAAAAAAATTCCTTTATAATCAGTAGATAAGATAGATTGAAACTAACTAGCCAGACCAGCTTACACCAGCAAGATAGCATGCCTTTTATTAACAAAAA
Source organism: Aeromonas sp. 604176 (assembly GCF_049170755.1). Classification (NCBI taxonomy): domain Bacteria; kingdom Pseudomonadati; phylum Pseudomonadota; class Gammaproteobacteria; order Aeromonadales; family Aeromonadaceae; genus Aeromonas; species Aeromonas sp. 604176. The sequence goes on along the minus strand of NZ_JAAKNE010000015.1, from coordinate 38,395 downwards.
AGCGAGCATGCTGGAGCACTTCCCTAAGACGCTTATGACCATTAGCTACCGGAAAATTCCACCTTTTGGCGCCTCTCCTGGCCATACTCCGGCATCCCCCCGTCCCTCGGTCAAATCCCCCCTCCACTTCACAACTCCCTGTTTGTACGCTTGTTCTGCACTCGCCATGGTGCTTTACTCAACATGATGATCCAGGGAAGGAGTGTGACGGTTGAAAGCATGGATGCTGGCAGGCCAGATGGTGTTGATCCCCTTGAGTGGATGGAGCCAGACGCCCCCTCCCGCGGAGGTGGTCTTCCTGACCGCAGCCCCCTCTCCCTTGCGCCCGGTCAATCATGCTGCGCCCGCCCCACAACCCGAAACCACTCAAACAGCGGCAACCGCCGCTGGCGGCAAGAAGCAGATCCAGGTCTATAAATCGGTGCAGCAAAACGGGGTAGTACGTTACTCCGATATGGCGCCCGAACAGGGCCATTACGAACTGCTGCTGTTCAACGACTGCTTCGCCTGCGACCCCAAATCCAGCGTCAACTGGCAGACCACAGGACTGTTTCTCTATGACTATGCCAGCACCATCAAGGCAGCAGCAAAGACCTATCAGGTTGAGCCTGCGCTGATCCGAGCGCTCATTCACGCCGAATCGGCTTTCAATCCACTGGCGGTCTCCCGCAAGGGGGCGATGGGGCTGACCCAGCTAATGCCTGCCACGGCGCGGGAGCTGGGGGTCGGCAATGCCCTGCTGGCGGAGCAGAATATCTTCGGCGGGGTGAAATACCTAGCGGGACTGCTCAAGCAGTATGACGGCAACATTGCGCTGGCGACCGCGGCCTACAACGCCGGGGCGGGCGCCGTACAAAAACATGGCGGCATCCCACCCTATGCGGAAACGCGCGCTTATGTGGAGCGCGTCCAGTTGCTCCATCAGCGCTACAAAGAGATGCTGCAGGCCAAGGGACTCTGACGTTTGGCTTGGTGAGTTCTCTTATCTCACTCCTCCAGAAACAAAAAACACGCCCTCAGGCGTGTCGATACCACACTTTGTTTCGCAAATGATTACTTCTGCTCCGTCGCCACCAGGCGATAAGCCAGCGCACCCAGAATGGCACCGACAATCGGGGCAACCCAGAACAACCACAGCTGGCTGACCGCCCAGTCACCGACAAACAGCGCAACGCCGGTACTGCGAGCCGGGTTGACCGAGGTATTGGTCACCGGAATGCTGACGAGGTGGATCAGGGTCAGGCACAGACCGATGGCGATCGGTGCGAAACCGGCAGGCGCACGGCTATCGGTGGCGCCCATGATGACGAACAGGAAGAAACCGGTCATCACCATTTCGCATACGAGTGCGGCAGTCAGACTGTAACCACCCGGAGAGTGCTCACCGTAGCCGTTGGAAGCAAAACCGGCAGAGAGATCAAACCCGGCCTGACCGCTGGCAATCACGTAAAGCACGGCAGCGGCGGCAATGCCACCCAGCACTTGCGCCACGATATAAGGCAGTACACCGGATGCAGGAAAACGACCACCCGCCCACAGACCGACGGTGACGGCCGGATTGAGGTGGCAACCGGAGATATGGCCGATGGCAAACGCCATGGTCAGCACGGTCAGACCGAAAGCCAGCGAGACCCCCAGCAGACCAATCCCGACGTGAGGGAAGGCTGCAGCCAGCACGGCACTGCCGCACCCGCCCAATACCAGCCAGAAAGTGCCCATAAACTCAGCAGCAACAGGTTTCACATTATTTCTCCCATTTGAGATAACACCGAACAAGACCCGAGAAGGGCCCATGCTTGAACAAGCGCAGCATTATGGGAGTGTGAGTCCAGATTGCGAACCCGGCAGGCAGGGCTCACTGAATGTGATGTTCGTCACAATTAGTTGATTAGATAAGAGATTTATCATTAAGACAGCTGACTGCACATCTCATGCCCAAGGGCGTCATGCGACAACTTGTGACACCATTTAGCTCGAGTGCTCATCCCTTGAACGATAAAAACGGAGGCGTGGTCAGTCTCCTGCAGGGGCAAAACGGCTGACAACCTGCCCCTGATGCTCAATCCACTCCATAAACATGGCGACGGGACGGGCATAGACCTGACCATCCTGCTCGGATTGATAAATGACCAGCTGCTCCTGGGTTTCGGTATGCAAAGCCAGGGCAAGCACTTGATAGTAACCCCCCTTGAAGTGGCGATAGCGGCCTGGAACGGGTGCTTGCATGGGAAAACCTCGCAGAAGTGAACACCGATGAGCGAACCACATAAAGATGACACCATGAGTGCCGGTCAACTCATCGAAAAGGGGGACAAAGACGATTTTTTACACAAGCCAATCGTGCCACAGGATCCGGATATTGCAACACAGTCAAGCAGCTTTGTTAATTCGTTCCCCATGTTTCACTAGTTAACCTTGGTTGGCACCAAAGATTGTGCTGAATTTAACGTTCTAGCAACCCTGTTTTAGGGCTAAAAATCAGGGAATTCTTCTAAAAAGAGGATTGTTCTAGCATTCAATTCTGTGAAGAATAGGGGAAAAGAAATTTGATACTAAAAATCGCCTTTTTCGCCAACGCGTCCCTGTGGGGAAGGAATCACACTCACCATGTTCACAATCGACAAGTCGCACAAGCTCGACGATGTCTGCTATGACATCCGCGGCCCGGTGCATAAAGAGGCTCGCCGTCTCGAAGACGAAGGCCACCGCATTCTCAAGCTCAACATCGGCAACCCGGCTCCGTTCGGCTTCGAAGCGCCGGAAGAGATCATCAAGGATGTGATCCTCAACATGCCCCAGAGCCAGGGCTACTGCGACTCCAAGGGGCTCTTCTCCGCCCGCAAGGCGGTGATGCAGTACTACCAGCAGAAAGGGATGCGCAAGGTCGACATCGACGACATCTACATCGGCAACGGCGCCAGCGAGCTCATCGTGATGGCGATGCAGGCGCTGCTCAACAACGGCGACGAGATGCTGGTGCCCTCCCCTGACTACCCGCTCTGGACCGCGGCAGTGACCCTCTCCGGCGGCCATGCGGTGCACTACCGCTGCGACGAAGGGGCCGACTGGTATCCGGATCTCGACGACATCCGCGCCCGTATCACCCCGCGCACCCGCGGCCTGGTGCTGATCAACCCCAACAACCCGACCGGCGCCGTCTACGGCAGCGAGTTTTTGCTGGAGGTGATCGAGATCGCCCGCCAGCACAACCTCATCATCTTCGCCGACGAGATTTACGACAAGATCCTCTACGACGACATCTCCCACACCAGCGTCTGCACCCTGTGCGACGATGTGATGGTGGTGACCTTCAACGGCCTCTCCAAGGCCTACCGCGCCTGCGGCTTCCGCCAGGGCTGGATGGTCATCACCGGGCCCAAGGGCCGTGCCAAAGGCTATATCGAAGGGCTGGAGATGCTGGCCTCCATGCGGCTGTGTGCCAACGTGCCGATGCAGCACGCCATCCAGACCGCCCTTGGCGGCTACCAGAGCATCAACGAGCTGATCCTGCCGGGCGGTCGCCTGCGCCGCCAGCGTGACAAGGCCTGGGAGCTTTTGAACGAGATCCCCGGGGTCTCCTGCGTCAAACCCAAGGGGGCGCTCTACATGTTCCCGCGCCTTGATCCCAAGGTGTATGACATCCGCGACGATCAGAAGATGGTGTTCGACCTGCTGCAACAGGAGAAGCTGCTGCTGGTACAGGGCACCGGCTTCAACTGGCCGGCGCCGGATCACTTCCGGCTGGTGTTTCTGCCCCGCGAAGAGGAGCTGGAGGATGCCATCGGCCGCCTCGCCCGCTTCCTTAAGGGCTACAAGCAGTAAGCAAGGCTCATGAAAAAGGCTCCCGCGGGAGCCTTTTTGTTATCTGTGGTTTTATCCGTGCCATCAGCCGTGCAGCAGGGCACCGGCCACCAGCACCGCCATGGTGATGAGGGCTACGCCGATGATAAAGGGCAGCACCCAGCGCACGAAGCGATCGTAGGGGATCTTGGCGAGCGCCAGCCCCGCCACCAGATGGGCGGCGGTAGGGGCGAACAGGTTGATCCAGCCGGAGGCGGACTGATAGGCGGTGATCACCAGATCCCGGGAGATGCCGGAGAAGTCAGCCAGCGGCCCCATCAGCGGCATGGAGACAGTCGCCAGCCCCGAGGTGGAGGGGATAAAGAAGCTCAGAATGATGTGCACCAGATAGGCCATCAGGATGAAGACCGATGAGGAGAGTCCGGTCACCAGCCCTTCGGCCCAGTGCAAAATGGTGTCGATGATGACGCCCTGCTCCATCACCACATAGATGCCACGCGCCACCGCCACTACCAGCGCTACCCCGATGAGATCCCGAGCGCCGCTCAAGAAGGTCGCCACATAGTTGGACTCCGGCATCCGGTTGATCAGAGCAATCAGGATGGAGGCACTGAAGAACAGGGTGGAGAGCTCGTCAAACCACCAGCCAAAGGTGGGCAGCAGATCGATCCCCAAATCGGACCAGGGCACCACCGCATAGATCATCAGCAGGAAGGTGCCGAAGAAGACCAGCATGGTGAGCTTCTGCTTGCCGGTGAAGGCGAGGTTGCCGCTCTTCATCTGGGAGAACTCGTCGTCATAGGTGATGTCGGCCAGCACGGAGCGGGACTTGTCCTGCTGCACCTGCTTGGCGTAACGCATCACGAACCAGGAGGCGAAGATCACCAGCAGCAGCCACTGGATAACCCTAAGGCCAATCCCCTCACCAATGGGGATACCGGCGAAACCAGAGGCAATACCGGTGGCAAACGGGTTGACGGTGGAGGCGAGCACCCCGACCCCGGAGCCGAGCAGGATGATCCCCGCCGCCACCATGCGATCGAAGCCCGCCGCCATCATCACCGGCACGATCAGCGCCCAGAAGGCCACCGTCTCCTCTGCCATGCCGAAGGTGGAGCCGCCGAGGGCAAACAGGGCGATCAGCACAGGAATTAGCAGCCGCTCACGCCCGGCAAAGCCGCGCACAATGGCCCCCACCCCGGCATCGAGCGCACCGCTTTGCATGGTCACCGCGAGAAAACCACCGATGATGAGCACGAACAGCGCCACGTCGGCCGCCTTGTGAAAGCCCTGAATGGGGGCCTTGAGCACCTCGAATACCCCTTGCGGGTGGGCGGGTAACTCGGTGTAGCTGCCAGGCACCGGCAACAACCGCTCGTCGCCGCTGTAATCGGCCACGGCCGCTGCCGCCACCGGCTGCTGGGTCTTGGCGGTGACATAGTCATATTTGCCCGCTGGCAGCACCCAGGTGAGGCCAGCCATCAAGGCGATGATGATAAAAAGCAGGGTATAGACAGTGGGGAGTTGGCGCTTCTTGGGCGCCTCATTTGGAGTGGTCATAGCTTCCGTTCCTCGGCAATGCCGTCTGTGATCCGATCAGCGCAAGACTAGCGGGTTTGATATGGGAAAAAGGTGATCGCTGATAATAAAATTCCGCAATTTGGCGGAATTTTTGCCAAAAAAACAGGGCCCCGCGGGGCCCTGTTTTCACTTGAGTCAGACTCAGAGCTCGACCACGTCGAATTTCACATCCGGATTCACATCCGCATCGTAATCGACCTCGTCCAGACCAAAACCGAACAGGCGCAGGAACTCCTGCTTGTAACCGGTGTAATCAGTCAATTCGGAGAGGTTTTCGCTGGTGATGGATGGCCACAGGTCACGGCAGGTCTGCTGCACATCTTCACGCAGTTCCCAGTCATCCATGCGGATGCGAGCCTGCTCGTCCAGCGCCATGTCAGACGCGTAGAGACGGGTGCGCATCATGCGATCTACCTGCTCCATGCAGCCCTCGTGAATGCCCTTCTCCTTCATGATCTTGAAAGCCATGGAGATATAGAGCGGCATCACCGGAATGGCGGAAGAGGCCTGGGTCACCACGGATTTCAGCACGGCTACGTGAGCGGTACCGCCCTTGGCAGCCAGATCGCCACGGATGGCGGCAGCGGCGCGGTCCAGATCTTCCTTGGCGCGGCCCAAGGTGCCGTGCCAGTAGATTGGCCAGGTCAGATCGGTGCCGATGTAGGAGTAGGCCACCGACTTGGCGCCGTCGGCCAGCACGCCTGCATCACGCAGGGCAGCCATCCACAGCTCCCAATCCTGACCGCCCATCACTGTGATGGTGTTCTGGATCTCTTCCTCGTTCGCCGGCTCGACGGTAGCGGTGATGATCTGATCCTTGTTGGTATCGATGGCGGTGGTGGTATAGACCTCGCCGATCGGTTTGAGGGCTGAGCGCACCACTTCGCCGGTTTCCGGCATCTTCCGCACCGGAGAGGCCAGGGAGTAGACCACCAGATCGATTTGACCCAGATCCTGCTTGATCAGCTCGATCACCTTGGCGCGGCACTCGTTGGAGAAGGCATCGCCGTTGACGCTCTTGGCGTAGAGGCCCGCCTCTTTGGCTGCCTTGTCGAAAGCGGCAGAGTTGTACCAGCCAGCGGTACCGGTCTTGGACTCGGTGCCCGCTTTTTCAAAGAAGACGCCGAGGGTGGCGGCGCCGCTACCGAAGGCAGCCGCAATCCGGGAGGCCAGGCCATAACCGGTGGAAGCGCCGATCACCAGCACCTTCTTGGGGCCATTCTCGATGGTGCCCTTGGCCTTGGTGTAAGCAATCTGGCGACGAACATTGGCTTCACAACCGACCGGATGAGTGGTGGTGCAGATAAAGCCGCGAACCTTGGGTTTGATGATCATATGGGGTCTCGGATCCGTTTAATGGATGAAATCGGGGCATAAGATACCTCATCTTGCCGCGATAAGGTGCTCTGATGTGTTGAACTGCGGCAAAAATGGGCATCCGAAGGTGGCAATCATGGTCCATGCCATGGTGCCACCTCACGGCAACTAGCAGGCAATGCGGGTAATGTGGCCATCCTGCAGCTTATAGAAGGCATCTTGCGGCAACTCCTGTGACCAGGTCGCCTCATAGCCGAGATCGGCATAGACGCCGCGCAACATGGCACCGAGCAGACCGTGGGAGATAACGATGGCCCGCTCGGCGATCGCGGGATCCTGCAACCACAGGTGCGCCCGGCGCTGAATACTCTCGAAGCTCTCGGCCCCCGGTGCCTGCAGATACCAGTCCCCCTTGCCGATATCGAGCTCGGGATGAGCGAGCCGCAGCACCGGGATCTGGCAGCTCTCCCACTCTCCCATCCCCAGCTCCATCAACCGATCGTCCCAGATGATGCGATCAGCTGACAGTCCCAACTGCTCGCACACCAGCTGCGCAGTCTGACGAGCACGGCCGAGCGGGCTAGCATAGACGGTCCAGCGGGCAGGATCCGCCAGTTCGCCAGCAAGGCGCCGCCCCATGGCGATGGCTTGCGCCTCACCCTTGTCGGTCAGATCGGAGTTGCAACGCCCCTGCAGACGCTGCTCAGCATTGAAGCGGGTCTGGCCATGGCGCAGCAGATAGATGAGTCGAGACATGATTTCTCCAGCACGTTCAGAGAGATAGAAAAATAAAGGGGGAAAATGATAGCAGATGAGCCCGAAGGATGGCCCGAACAGAGAGGCTAAAGCGGGCGTAAAAAACGGGTCAGGACTGACCCGTTTGCTGCCAATTTGGCCAGAGTGTGTCGGCTCAGCCCTTCTTGATCTCCCGCAGATAGCGGTAGATGGAGTGGACCGAAATGCCGAGCTGGCGCGCCGCAATCTGGGCGCTGTCTTTTAACTCGAAGATCCCCATGTCGTGCAGCTGGTTGACGATAACCCGGGTCTTCTGGGACGGGGGCACCGCCTCGTTGCCTCGCACCTCGGCACTGACGGTGTCGATGGTGCTGTTGAGCGCTTCGTCGATGTTGCGGGCGAACACCTCCGGGGTGGCATGGCTCTCGTGGGGGTGCATGCACTCCGGCATCATGGTGCGCAGCACGGATTGCAGCGGGGCATCCATGTCGCTGTTGATACAGAGCAACCCGATGGCCCTGTGCTCCCCGTTGCGGATCACGGTAGTAATGGAGCGCAGGGTCTTGCCGGTGGCACACTTGGTCATGTAGGGGCTGGAGATATCCTGCCCGCTCTTGAGCTTCATCATCGCCAGGTTGGTGATGGGGGCGCCGACACTGCGGCCGGTGATATGGCCGTTGGCAATCTTGACGATCGAGGGATTGCGCGCATCCAGACTGTGGAGCAGCACTTCGGTGTGCTGACCATACATGGCGGCGATGCCGTCCACTATGTTCTCCATCGACTTGAGGATCTCAAAATCGCTCGGACTCAACTCTTGCAGCTTCACAATGGGACCTTCTTGCAAGGGTTGCTGCCGGACAATAGACGCCGGGCAGCAACCAACAGGGACATCAGGCGGACATGATATCAATAATGGTGCTGTCTGTGGCAGACATGCCCTCCTTCACCATCTGGCCGACGTTGCGGATGGTCTGATCCACGTCACCGGCGACGATCCCCTGCCCCGACACCGAGTGGCTGTTGAGGGCCATCAGGAAGCCGCGCACCGCCGCACCGGAGGAGGTACTCACCTTCATGGCGCAGGAGGCTTTCGCCCCGTCACATACCATACCGGCACTGTCGCTCAGCACGTTCTGGATGGCGAAGCAGGATTGCTCGAAGCTGCCGCCCGCCAGATAGACCATGGCCATGGAGGCGGCCGCGCTGGTCACGGTATTGCCACAGAAGGCCGACAGCGGCGGATAGTGAGACTTGATATAGATGGCGCCCAGATGGCTCATGATGAGGGCGCGAGCCAGCTGCTCTTCGCTGGCCGCAAAGCGCTCGGCAATCACCATCACCGGAATGGTGGCGGCAATGCCCTGGTTGCCGCTGCCAAAGTTGCTCATGGCTGGCAGGGTCGCCCCCCCCATGCGGGCATCAGAGGCAGCCGCCGTCATCATCACGATGCGGTTCATCACATCCTCACCGATAAGACCGGCATTGATGTTCTGCTGCATGGTGCGGCCGATCTCGAGGCCATAGGGGTTGTTCATCCCCTCGGCAGAGAGCTTGCCGTTAAGCTCGGAGGCTTTGAGGATGAACCTGATCTGCTCGAACTCCACCTGGGTGGCGAACTCGTAGATGGCGGCGATGCTGATATCGACGCCATCGCAGATGGAACCGGTGGCGCCGCCCTGGCTCTGATCGGCGGTGAAGGTCACCTCGCCATCGCGGCGCTGCTCGACGATGCGGGTATGACCGCCGCAGAGGGTCACTTCTGCGCTGTGTTCTTCACCCTTGTCATCAGTGCCATAAACGGTCACGCGGCAGAAGATAAACTCGGGGGCGGCGGTGCGGCTCACCTGCACCTTGCCGGCATCGATCAGCTGCTGGGCACGATCCACCTGTGCTGGCTGGATCGCGGCCAGCACCTCCAGCCCGGCATCGGCGTTACCGCCGATGGCACCGGCCGCGGCCGCAATGGCCAGACCGATCTTGCCGGTGCCCGGCACATAGACACCCATCGAGTTTTTATAGAGATTGTCCGACACCGCAACCTCGAGGCGACCGGGCTCACGGCCCAGTTGCCGGACGGCGACAGCCGCGGCATAGGCGGCGGCGATTGGCTCGGTACAACCCAGCGCTGGTTTGACAACCTGTTGAATAATCTGCAGATACTGCTGCCACGCTTGTTTCATCACTTGAACCTTTTTATCAGCATTAACGAGCGATATGGGCGATCGCTTCCACTTCAACCTTGACGCCCATCGGCAGATCCTTCACTGCGAAGCAGCTGCGCGCCGGACAATCTTTCTGGAAATAGGCTTTATAGACCTCGTTGAACGCGGCAAAATCGCTGATCTCGGCGAGGTAGCAGGTGGTTTTGAGCACGGTATCCAGCGAGCCGCCCGCGGCTTCCAGCACGGATTTCAGGTTTTCCAGTGACTGGCGGGTCTGGGCGGCAATCCCCCCTTCCACCACACCACCCTGCTGCTTGCAGACCGGCAACTGACCGGAGGTAAAGATAAGGTCGCCATAGGCAGTGCCGTGGCTGTAGGGACCGATAGCGTCAGGTGCCGCTGCTGCTGTGATGATGCGTTTCATATAGCCACTCCTGTTTGTGCAATTTTTTTTGCAATCATGAATCTCATTCCGTTCAACATTATTTGCTTTTTATTTTATCCATTCAACAAAAAGATACAAAAATGGCGTTTAAAGGCACCTTTCGGCCTCAATATAAACCGTGATCACCATCCTGATTTGAACAAAAGTACTCTTATGGGCATTGTTTATGACAGTTTCATTCAACTATATTTGCGCCAATTTCCCACATCCCTACAAAAAAGAAGGTTTTAATGGACGCGCATAGCACTACACTCGCCAGCCCCGTGATGGGCACGCTGGAATGGAAAGAAGCGGTTCGCTTCGACAGCACCGACTGGGGCTGGATCATCATGAGCATCGGCATGGCCATCGGCGCAGGGATCGTCTTCCTGCCGGTACAGGTGGGTCTGATGGGCTTGTGGGTCTTTCTGCTCTCGGCGGTGATCGGCTACCCCGCCATGTATATGTTCCAGCGCCTCTTTATCAACACCCTGGCCACTTCGCCGGAGTGCAAGGATTACCCCAGCGTCATCACCGGCTACCTTGGCAAGAACTGGGGTGTGCTGCTCGGCGCGCTCTACTTCGTGATGCTGGTGATCTGGGTCTTCGTCTACTCCACCGCCATCACCAATGACAGCGCCTCCTTCCTGCAGAGCTTCGGCGTCACCGACGGCCTGCTCTCCGAAAACCCGCTCTACGGTCTGGTGCTGATCTGTGGCCTGGTGGCACTGGCGTCGCGCGGCGAGAACCTGCTGTTCAAGATCTCCACCTTTATGGTGCTGACCAAGATCAGCGTGGTGGCCGTGCTCGGCCTTATGATGGTGGACAAGTGGGATGCGGCCAACATCACCGCCATGCCCACTGCCGGTGACTGGATGAAGGATGCCATCATCATGCTGCCCTTTACCCTCACATCCATCCTCTTTATCCAGAGCCTGAGCCCCATGGTGATCTCCTATCGCTCGCGGGAAAAGTCGCTGGAAGTGGCTCGCTTCAAGGCGATGCGCGCCATGAACATCGCCTTCGGCATCCTGTTTGTGGTGGTGTTCTTCTACGCAGTCTCCTTCACCCTGGCCATGGGCCACGATCAGGCGGTCAAAGCCTCCGAAGAGAACATCTCCGCACTGGCCATGGTGGCCCAGGGGATGCCCGGCCAGACCCTCAAGCTCCTGAGCCTCACCCTCAACATCTTCGCGGTGATGACCGCCTACTTCGGCGTTTACCTCGGTTTCCGTGAAGCCTGTCAGGGTCTGGCGATGAACCTGTTGCGCCGGGTGCTACCGGAAAACCGCATCAACAAAGGCTTGGTGGGTAAGGGCATCATGGTGTTTACCGTCATGCTCTCCTGGGGGGCCATCGTGCTCAACGCACCGGTACTGAGCTTCACCTCCATCTGCAGCCCCATCTTCGGCATGGTAGGTTGTCTCATCCCGGCCTATCTGGTCTATCAGGTACCGGCGCTGCACAAGTACAAGGGCACCTCCCTCTACATCATCATCGTTACCGGCCTGCTCCTTTGTGTCTCGCCCTTCCTGGCGTTCAACTGATCGATTGCAAACGCCCTCCTTATCGACTTCGGGCCACCTTCGGGTGGCCCGTTTTTTATTGGCGCAACCCGCCTCTCTGTCGCTGCGGCTGCCAAGTCACCCCGCGGGGCAAAAAGCCAAGGGGATCACAACTTGCAAGCTGACCTCCCCCAAGGGGCCTGGTGCGGAGTAATATTCAGGCATCACCGCATGCACCCGTCTTATCGGTTATCGAGGCCTCATATGAAATGGATTTTCAACCCGGCCATCAAGCTGGGCAATCAGCTCTCCTTCAAATACAAATTCCTGCTCTGGTCCTGCCTGATGCTGCTGCCACTGGCCTACAGCATGACCAATCTGCTGGGGCGGCTGCAGGATGACAACGCGCAGGCCAACCGCGAGCTGGCGGGAGTGGTCAATCTCACCCCTGTACCCGCTATCGAGCAAGCCCTGCTAACCCATCGAAACCTGGTGACCCGTCACGCCTATGAGGTGGATCCGGTCGGTGACGATCAGGTCAAGGCGGCCGCACAAACAGTTGATCAGAGCCTGCAAGCCTTTGCCGACACCCGCCAGAACAACCCCTCCTTTGAGGTGATCCAGCAGGGCTGGGCTGCCCTGCAGAGTAAAGCGGGCAAGCTGGAGGTGGAGCAGAGCAACCTGCGCCACGACAAGCTGCTGACCGAAGTACGCCATCTCTACAAGCACATCACCGCCAGCAGCAGCCTGATCCAGGATCCGTCGCTCGGTACCTACTACATGGTAATCCTCGCCAGCGAACGGTTGCCGCAGCTGCGCGACTTGCTGGCCCAGGTGCGGGATCGCGCCGCCACCATCGCCGATTTCGGCCTGTTTCAGGCAGAGGGCTACAGCGGCCTGCGTTTTCGTCTCGACCTCATCAACGCCACCCTGCAGGAGCTGGAGGCCGATCTGACCCTGCTCTACCAGATCGAACCGGCATACCGCACCGAGCTGGGTCAGCAAACTGATGCTCTGATACAGCGGGTGCGTCAGGGGGTCGAGACCATGGAAAACAAGATGATGAAGGATCAGCTGGTGCAGCTCTCCACCAAGGAGGTACAGGCACTGGGGGATAAGATGGACGAGGCTATCAGCGCGTTGGCAGGCCAGGTACGCCAGCGGCTGGAGGCCGACCTGCATCAGCGGCTGGCCGCCAACCAGCGCCACTTCTGGTGGGTCACAGCGCCGCTGACCGTCAGCTTGCTGCTCTACCTCTACCTGATGATCGGCGCCTATCTCTCCCTGCACGAAACCGTAGGGCGGGTGCGTGATATTGCCGCCCGGGTCAACGCCCAGGATCTCAGCCAGCATATCGAGATCGTCGGTCAGGACGAACTGGCCGCCATCAGCCACGATTACAACGTGACGCTGGAGACCCTGCGCACCCTGATGCTGCGAGTGCGGGAAAATGGCGTCACCGTGGTGGAGAGCGCCACCGAGATCGAAGCGCGCACCTGCCGCTCACAGGAGGTGATTGCTGATCAGCAAGGAGAGACCCATCAGGTCGCCACCGCCATCAAGGAGCTGGCCGCCACCTCACAGGACATGGCGGGTAACGCCCTGCAAGCCGCCCGCATGACCCAGGAGGCGCAGAACGTGGTCGGTCAGGGCGAGGATGTGGTGGAGCGCACCATCAAGGCCATCGACCATATCAACCGCGAGGTGCTGCGCACCGCCGATACCATAGGCCAGCTGGAGCAGCAGTGCAGCCAGATTGGCGGCGTCATCAGCGTGATCCGCGGCATCGCCGAACAGACCAACCTGCTGGCCCTCAACGCGGCCATCGAAGCGGCCCGGGCCGGTGAGCAGGGTCGCGGCTTTGCGGTGGTGGCCGACGAGGTGCGGTCTCTTGCCAACCGCACCCAGGGGGCTACCGTCGAGATCCAGCAGATGATTGAACAGCTGCAATCCGGCGCACGCGCCTCGGTCACCGCCATGTCGGCGGCCAGCCATGAAGCGCAGGAGGGGGTCGGGCTGGCGCAGGAGGCAAAACAGGCCTTCGGCGCCATCACCGAGAAGGTGGATCGGATGGTCGATACCAACGCCATCATCGCCAGCGCCATCGAGCAGCAGGGTGCGGTGGTAAACGAGATCGAACGCAACGTGGTGCGCATCTCGGATGGCAGCGACGAGGCGCTGCAAGTAGCCAACGCCGCCCGCGATGCAGCCCGCCAGATCCACCAGCTCACCGAACAGCTGCGCGCCATGGTACAGAGCTTCGTGCTCTGAGCCAGCGCCCGCCCCCACTCCATCGCCAGCCCCTACCGGGGCTGGTTTTTTGCAAATTCAGACGATCAGGCAGCATTGTTTTTCTTGGCGAAAAAAGTATCGACTAACCATTGTGCGATGAGGATAAAGCGGAGTAATCTTCAGCCACAATAAGATTCGAACGTTACCTTTTTGCCAGCCACAGGCCCGGGGATCAGTTCGACGCCCGATAGGCAGTTCGACAAGAGTTCGGCGAGAGGAAGCTCGCATCACGACACAACCGTTCAGGCGAGGTATCGCAAATGGCGAAGTACCAGTTTTTCTCTATCCCGGCCTCCAACCGGCAGCAGTACACTTTTATCGACATGGCCTCCCCCACCTTCCTGACCGAGAAAGCGGCGCTGCTGACGCAGGGGTTCGAGGTGGAAGAGGATTTTATCGACGCAGCTAACCCGCGCGAGGCGGTGGAGAAGTATCGCTCCAACTTCCTCTATGTGGCCGATGAGATAGGCAAGTCCGATAGCACCTATGCCGCAGCCGTCGCCATGCTGGTGATTGGCAAGGGGCTATTAGGCAATAAAACCCGTCGAGATTAGGTACAACGGTAAAGAGTCGTGGCCATCGTGGCAACGTGCCCGATGGCCATATGGCAAGACATCAATTCGGTGAGTCAGAAGCGCCCCAGCTGCTGGAGCATCTCGATTAGCTCCTCTTCGCTGCTCGGCTCATAGGCCAGCTGAAGGCTCGGCGCGGCGCCTCCCATCAGCATGTAGACATTGGTGCTGCAGTGGTCGTAGTGATACCACTTACCGTCGATACAGACGTCGGTATAGCATCTCGGGTCCCTTTTCAGTTCCATATGCACATCCTTTTGTTACATCCCATCAACATCACTTCTGACCGTAAAGTAACCGCCGCGGATCACACTTGATGCAGATCAAGAGAAGCGGCTGACAACCGCAGATATCTGCCGGATCTGTGGCCTGCACGGCCCGGAGTGGCCCATTGCTATCCGAATGAAGATGGGGAAAGCCCCGCGACAGCATTGCGGGCGTTCCACAACAAAAACGGCGCCCGCAGGCGCCGTTTTTTCATCTCCCCGCCAAAGCGAGGGGCAAGCCAAAAGGCTTATTCGTCTTCCAGATAGGCGTAGCCTTGCAGACCCAGCTCCAGCTCGTCGAGCAGGGCTTTACGGGTTGCGTCGTCCAGCGCCGGGTGGGAAGCGATCCGCTGATAGTTCTCGCGGATCACGGACGGGTCGATGTTGACGTAACGCAGCAGCTGGTCGACGGTATCGCCGCGCACCACGTTGCGAATGTCCATCTTGCCCTCTTCGTCCAGCCACACTTCTGCGCAGTGGGTGTCACCGAACAGGTTGTGCAGATCGCCCAGGATCTCCTGATAGGCACCCACCAGGAAGAAGCCGACGTGGCACTCTTCATTCTCGCCGTAAACCGGCATCGGCAGGGTGCTCTCGACCCCCAGACCGTCGACGTAGTGCTCGACCTGACCGTCGGAGTCACAGGTGATATCCATCAGGATGCCGCGACGGCTGAGCGGACGCTCGAGACCGGCCAGCGGCATCACCGGGAATACCTGACCGATACCCCAGGCATCCGGCAGGGACTGGAACAGGGAGAAGTTGGCAAAGCACTTGTCAGCCAGCTTTTCACTCAGTTCGTCAGCCAGCGCACGGTGGTTGCGGTTGACCGGATTGAGCAGCTCTTTGAGCGCCAGACAGGTGTTCTGATGCAGCATCTCGGCCCAGGCACGCTGTTCGAGGTTGAGCAGCCCCATGGTGTACTGGGTGTTGACGTCAGCCAGATCGGCAACCGAGTCGTGGAAGATCTCCAGCAGGGAGGGATCTTCACCACTCAGATCCTGCCACCCTTTCCACATGTTCTGCAGAATGGTCGGCGCATCTTCGCCCGGCGCGCTGATGTCGTTCATCTCCACCCCTTCGGCACCAATGATGTTGGTGACCAGTACGGCGTGGTGAGCGGTCAGGGCACGGCCGGACTCGCTGATGATGGTCGGGTGCGGCAGGTCGAACTCGCGGCAGACATCGCCGATACCCCAGACCACGTTGTTGGCGTACTCGGAGAGGCTGTAGTTGGCGGAGC
This sequence comes from Aeromonas sp. 604176, assembly GCF_049170755.1. Lineage (NCBI taxonomy): Bacteria > Pseudomonadati > Pseudomonadota > Gammaproteobacteria > Aeromonadales > Aeromonadaceae > Aeromonas > Aeromonas sp. 604176. The sequence continues at coordinate 22,494 of NZ_JAAKNE010000015.1, read as the reverse complement.
AGTGGCTCTGGGAACGGGTTCCCTCGTAGTCCACCCCCAGGCCGCCACCGACGTCAACGACTTCGATGTTGGCACCGAGGCGACGCAGTTCGGCGTAGAAACGGCCGCACTCGCGGATACCGCCCTGAATGTCACGGATGTTGGCGATCTGGGAACCCAGATGGAAGTGCAGCAGTTGCAGGCAATCCAGCTTGCCGACACTGCGCAGACGCTCGATCAGCGCCAGGATCTGGGAGGCTGACAGGCCGAATTTGGACATGGAGCCGCCGCTCGATTCCCACATGCCGGAGCCAGTGGAGGCGAGCTTGGCGCGCACGCCGATATTGGGCTTGATGTTGAGACGAGCTGACTCGTCCAGCACCATCTCCAGCTCGGAGGGCTTCTCTACCACGATGTAGACCTTGTGGCCCATCAGGTTGCCGAGCAGAGCGTGGCGGATATATTCGCGGTCTTTGTAACCGTTGCAGACGATCACCGAGCCTTGCTCATGGTGATGGGACAGCACGGCCAGCAGTTCCGGTTTGGAACCAGCTTCCAGGCCAAGCCGGGGCTTGTCGCTGTAGGACTGGCTGATGGTCTCGATGACGCGACGCTGCTGGTTTACCTTGATCGGGTAAACGCACAGGTAGTCCCCTTCATAGCCTGACTTCTCGATGGCCTGACCGAAGGCGTTGAACAGCGCATCGACCCGGCTCTTGAGGATGTCGGGGAAACGCAGCAGTACCGGAGTGGTCAGCCCGGATTGACGCAACTGTTCGATGGCGTCAGAAAGCACGATTTGTGCGTCAGGGCGTGACTTGTCGGGAGCAACGGTCACATGACCGGCGTCATTGATATTGAAAAAACCCGCACCCCAGTAGGGAACGTTGTAGACCTTCAAGGAGTCCTTGCTGGACCAGTTAGTCATGGGCTATGCCTCGCAAATGAGCGACCCAAAGTCGCCTTCGTTACCCTCAATCACATCCAGACCATCTAGTGCAGAGTACGGCGAGCGCTGCCATCACGAGACGCAGCCACCCAAACCAGCGCTTTGCACATCGCGGCAAGCCAGAGGCTGCCTGGTGGATCTTGGGGAAGTAACGAGTCTTGATGTGGGGCTGGTGGCTTTACATCAAGCTCAACGGTATGCGGTGCCACTATGCCGTAGCGCCGCGGTACTTTGATGACAGACGACATCAGCCACGCCGTCAGTTCATCATTCGGCAGCGATCCCGACAGAAGGAGAGGGTTCCAAGGAAGAGAAGCGAAGGCGCCAGCACGCATGCGTGTTGATAGACGACAACAACCACAGCCCACCTCACCGTCAGTGACCGCCCATGACAAGGGAAGATGATGAGCCGGTGGCCCACTCGGTCAAATGAAGGATGAGAGTCTGTTGTTCTCCCTGATACCGGAGCCTAACCGGTATTAAAGAAACCATTCCCCAGCAGTGTCTGTCGTTTCTGCGTGCCTCGCCCTATAGGCGTATGATCGGTCGGGTTTCTGGCGGCTCTGCCTGCTTCAGGGTTGCCCTTGGATCGGCGCGGAGTGTACACACTTACCGCGGGCAGTGACAATAAAAAATAGTGTTCAAAATCCCCTTTTAATGAGTCGATCAAATCTTGCTGGCGGGCAGGCGGGCTCTGGGATGGCGCAGGTTATGCGACAGCCCGGTTTCCCCTTGAAAAGTGTGTGAAAACGCCACAATTGGGCTGACGCCTTGCTGTGCGGTGGCTGAGGGGAATTTGGCCGCCACCGCCAGCGCCTAAATATCGCAATAAATGCCACATTTATGCGATCTCCCTCCCGGACGTTGCGTCGCACGCCGCACCTCACCCGCTCTCCCCTTGCGTCAAAAAATGGGAAAAACCTGCGCTGACGCAATGAGTGCCCCGCACGGATTGGCCACAATGGCCGCTCACAATCGGTTAGAGGCTGACTAATGGATACCCTGCTTGAGCGTTTTCTGCGTTACGTAACTTTTCATACCCGCTCCGATGAGACCAATCCAGCCTGCCCGAGCAGCGAAGGCCAGCTGATCTTTGCCCGTGCCCTGCAAGAAGAGATGAAGTCGCTAGGGCTGACCCGGGTCACCCTGGATGAGCACGGCTACCTCACCGGCTGCCTGCCAGGCAACCAGCCGGACGCCCCCGCCATCGGCCTGATTGCCCACATGGATACCGCCGACTACGAGGCAGAGCACGTGGTACCGCAAATCATCGAGAACTATCAGGGCGGCGATATCTGTCTTGGCAAGGGTGACGAGGTGCTCGCCATTCGTGACTACCGCTTCCTGAAAAACTACCTGGGTCAGGATCTCATCACCACCGACGGCACTACCCTTCTCGGCGCCGACGACAAGGCGGGTATCGCCGAGATCCTCAGTGCCATCGACCACCTGCAGGCGCACCCCGAGATCCCGCGCGGCGATATCTGGGTCGGCTTTACTCCGGATGAGGAGATCGGCCGCGGCGCCAACCTGTTTCCGCTGGAGAGATTCCCGGCCAAGTGGGCCTATACCGTGGATGGTGGCGAACTGGGCGAGCTGGAGTATGAAAACTTCAACGCCGCCAGCGCCACGGTGCGTTTTATCGGCAATAACGTCCACCCCGGCACCGCCAAGGGGAGCATGATCAACAGCCAGACCCTGGCCGCCCGCTTCCACGCCGCCATGCCAGTCGACGAGACCCCGGAGTGCACTGACGGGTATGAGGGCTTCTTCCATCTGGCCCAGATGAGCGGCACCGTGGAGGAGAGCACCCTGCACTACATCATCCGTGACTTCGACGACGAGCACTTCGCCGCGCGCAAGGCCGAGATGCAGAGCCGGGTGGCCGCCCTGCAGGCCGAGTATCCCAAGGCCCGCATCGAGCTGACCCTGACCGACAGCTATCGCAACATGCGCAGCCAGATCGAGCCGCACATGCATATCGTCGAGCTGGCCAAGGCCGCCATGGAGGCCGCCGACGTGGTGCCGAAGATCAAGCCCATTCGCGGCGGTACCGATGGCGCCCGTCTCTCCTTTATGGGCCTGCCCTGCCCCAACCTCTTCACCGGTGGCCACAACTTCCACGGCAAGCACGAGTTCATCCCGCTGCAGTCCATGGAGAAATCGGTCGCCACCCTGGTGGAGCTGGTGCGCCTCACCGCAGCCTGGCGCGGTTAATCGGGTCGCTATCTTTACCGCGACAACCAAGGGGGAGCCGGTCAACCGGCCCCCCTTGCTATCTGGCCATCACCCATCAAGAAAGGTAAACCGGGGAGGGTCGCTCAGGAGCTACTGGCTGCCGCAGCCATCAAACTGTCATCCCGCTGACATGTCGCGGGAACAGTGCCACATCATGCTGGGAGCAACGGATCGCCGGAGCCCTCCAGATGTTCACTATCGATACCCTGCTGACCCAGCACTTCCCCCACCTGCTTGGCTACCCTCTGCTTACCCCGTTGTTCAAGCGGCTGCTGGGCTGGCTGCTCAACGAACGTGCCTTTGCCGACTTTGCCACCCGCTACCCGCACCTGCGCGGCCTCGACTTTGTCGAGCAGGCGCTGACCCAGCTCGATTTCGACTATCGGGTCAGCGAGGCGCAGCTGGAGCATATTCCCGCCAGCGGCCGGGTCATTCTTGTCGCCAACCACCCCATCGGCTCGCTGGACGGACTGGCGCTGCTGCAACTGCTCGGTCGCATCCGCCCCGATGTGAAGATCGTCGCCAACCAGCTGCTGGCCCAGCTCGCGCCGCTGCGCCCTTTGCTATTGCCGGTGGACAATATGGAGGGCAAGACCGATCGACAGGCCATCCTCGCCATGAACGAACACCTCGCCCATGAAGGGGCGCTGGTGATCTTCCCCGCAGGTGAAGTCTCGCGGCTTGGCTTCAAGGGGGTGAAAGATGGCCCCTGGCAGGCAGGCTTTATCAAGCTGGCCCAGCGCACCCGCACCCCGCTGGTGCCCATCCATCTGGGGGGACGCAATAGCCTCTGGTTCTATCTCGCCTCCTGGCTCAACAAGCCCGCCTCTGCCCTGTTGCTGGTACGCCAGCTGTTTCGCCAGCAGGGGCAGACCCTGCCGGTGACCATAGGAGCACGCATTCCACTCGGCAGTTTTCAGGATCTACCCGCCAAGACGGCGGCGCGGCTGGTGCGCAACCACCTCTACCGGATTGGCCGTGGCAAGGCGGGACGGCTGCTGACCGAGGCCCCCATCGCCCTGCCGGAGGATCGCCGCCAGCTCAAACAGGCCATCGAAAGCTGCGAACAGCTCGGCACCACCCCGGATGGTCAGGGGATCTACCTCTACCGCCGCCATGAACTGAGTCACTCGGTGATCCTGCGCGAGCTGGGGCGACTGCGGGAGATCGCCTTTCGCGCAGTGGGGGAAGGATCCGGCAAGCGGCGGGATCTCGATGGCTTTGACAACGACTATCACCACCTGATCCTCTGGGATCCGGCCCGACTCGACATTATCGGCGCCTACCGGTTCGCCCCAGTGGCGGAGCTGCTGGCCAGCAAGGGGAAGGATGGCCTCTACAGCCACACCCTGTTCGGCTTCGAGGATAAGCTGCTGCCCCGGCTGGAGCAGGCCATCGAGCTTGGCCGCAGCTTTATCCAGCCCGCCTACTGGGGCAAGCGAGGGCTCGATTATCTCTGGTTCGGCATCGGTGCCTATCTGGCCCGCTATCCCCGCTACCGCTACCTGTTTGGCCCTGTGTCGCTCTCCGGCAGCCTGCCGCCGGCGGCCAAGGATCTGCTGGTGAGCTTCTACCGCCAGCACTTTGCCCCCGAGCTGGCTCTGGCCCCCTCCCGCCGTCCCTACCCCGAGACGCAGCCTCTGTTCGAAGGGGTGGATTATGGCGCCGACCTCAAAGCGCTCAAGGCCCGCCTCGACAATCTGGGCTGCGCCATCCCTACCCTCTACAAGCAGTATTCCGAGCTGTGCGAGCCGGGCGGAGTGCAGTTTATGGACTTTGGCATCGACCCCGACTTCAACCACTGCATCGACGGGCTGGTGTGGGTCGATGTGAGCCGCATCAAGTCCCACAAGCGGGCCCGCTATATCGGCAGCCATCAGGCCGAGCCGCGCTTATAACCCTGCTGGAGCCAGGCAAACAGCCAAATGCAAAAAAGGAGAGAGAGGCCATCGCCTCCCTCTCCTTTCGCTCTCATGCTCAGCACCTTTTCGAGGCGCTCGGCCCATCTGGCGTTACTCGGCCGCCTTGCGATCCGAGTGGCCGAGATCCCGCTCAGGGGCGATGACATCGCGCACCCGCTGCTTGATCTCCTTGGCCTCGGGGAAGCCGTCATCGACCACCCGATCCCACACCTGCACCCCGCCCACCAGAATGCGAAACTCCCCCTTGCTGGCCGGCACCAGCGCCACCTCCCCCAGATCGCTGTCAAAGGTGGATAGCAGCTCCTGCGCCAGCCAAGCGGCGCGCAGCATCCAGCGACAGAGGGTGCAGTAGCGGATTTCGATGCGGGGTTTGCTGATCAGGGTTTCAGACTCGGTCATGAGTGACTCCATAAAAAAGCGACAATGGCGGGAAGTGGCGTACCGCTGCCCAATGGCCGATCCCGGTTTGGTCAAATCAGTGCTGATCAACCCCATGAAAATCGGCCAGCCAATGGCGGGCAATGGTACGCATCGCCGATTCTGGCAGCTCGAACAGGCCGGGTGCAAGAGGGCCTGCCGCCAGCATCCGGATCCCTTCCATGATCTCCGCCAGCACCAGATAGACATATTCACCAATCACGGCGCCATGGACGAAGTTGACCGCCTCGCCCCGGTTGAGCAGGTAGATCTGGGTACCATCCGGCCGGTTGAGGGCCAGCACATGGGGGCACACCTCTTCGCTCGGCCACGGCAACTGGGCCAGCGAGAAGGCGAACTCGTCGTCAGCCGAGGTGACCGAAGCGACCATGGTGCCGGGGCGCAGCGCTTGCAGATCCGCCAAGTCCAGCGAGCCGTTGCCGGTAGAGCAGATCACCAGCTCGGCACGGCTCAACGCCTCGGCCTTGGTGATCAGGCGAAAACCGTGAGAGAGCGCTTCGACCTGTCGCAGCACATCGGTCTCCACCAGCCCGAGATGGAGGTTGCGACAGCGCAGGTCGCGGGCGATGCTGCGCCCCACCTTGCCATAGCCAAAGAGCACGGCTTCGCAGACGTTGAAGGTGCGATTGAGGGTGCGAGCCAGCGACTCCGCGGAGTAGACCACGCTCAAACCAATCTGGATATCCTCGGCCTGCTTGAGGGGGCTGCGCGCCACCGACACAACCGGGGTCGCCAGCACCTCCTGCTCATAGCGTTGATGGCCGTTCTCGGTCATCTCCACCACCCCGAGGAAACGGGGGCCGAAGTATTCACTCAAGATCACCTGGGTTTTGGCAAAGTAACCGCCTATGTCGAGGATCAGCAACCGCTCGTGGGGGGCCACCAGCGGTGCAATTTGCTGGATGAGACTGTCGGGATCATTGGTCCAGTGCCGGTTAAGGGGCAGCACCGGATAGTGCTGGGATACCCACTCGAAGGTAGGTCCGTGTACCGATTTCGGTTTGGGTAAAATCGCGCCAATCCGCCCAATCTGACCGAGGGCATCGATAAAACGGGGGCGATCGGGAAGCAGGTGAGTGACCAGCAGAATGCAGAGACCGTCGATACGTCCCTGTCCGGTGAAATGGCGAAAAAACAGATGCTCAGATCCTTGACTGCGCAACTGTGGCCTCCTTATGTGCCGCAAAGCAGGCAAACAGAACCCGGCGCGGCCGGGTTCTGTGTGTGTCCAAATAAAATGAAAATCCTTTTTATCTGAAACACATAGGGGGCTCAATCATTATCTGCCAAGAGTATGAGCAGGTATGCAAAAATGGCGCCATTTGACCATTTTCCACACAAGTATCAGTACAAAGAAGCAGCAGGCCAGACCCACCATAGGCTGAGCCCGGTTCCCGCGGCAGCGAGCAGGATCAGCCCACCCCAACACACTGGCCACGGTTTGTCACGTAACGCCCACTCCAGCAGCGGCAGCAACCAGACCGGCAGCAACACCACCAGCGGCACCTCCACATATTGCCAGGCCAGCATCTGGACGAAGGCGAGGGCCAGCGCCAGACCGGCTGGGGCTACCTTGGTGCCAACAAAGGTGGCAAGCAGGGCACGAAAACCGGCGAAAGTGGCCAGCGCACCGGCCAGCTGGGCAATCAGCAGACTGCCATCGATGCCGATCACCAGTGCCAACCAGATAAAGCCGAGGGCAAACCCGAGCCCTTCGCGGCTGTCACAGCGCAAGGAGCTCCAGCCAAACCAGAGGATGGCGGGCAGTAGCGCCAGCCAGATCCCGGGTTCGCTCGCCAGTACCGAGGCCAATCCCTGCCACCACACCAGCGCACTGAACACCGCAAAGAGCAGCAGTGAACCGCGCAGATCGTTCACCTGAGCCGCAATGGCGGGCACCAGCAGGGTCAGCGGCAGCCACTGCCACGCCTTGGCCGGAATACCATAGAGACCGCCGAGCAATGAGCCCACCAGCCAGAGCGCCAGCGCGCCCCACAGATAACCCAGTCGCGGCCAGCGCCACGATAGCAAAGCGGCTCCCAGAGGAGCCGCCAGGGTTTGCAGCAGAAGTTCCGCGCCCATTACTTGCGCACGCCTTCGACAAACAGGTTGATGTTCATCTCGTCCGGAATGCCGGGCAGCATGTAGCTCACGCCAAAGTCACTGCGCTTGATGGTGGTGGAGGCGTTGAAGCCGCTGCGGTAGCCGCCCCAGGGATCCTTGCCCTCACCGATCTTGACCAGATCGAAAGCCACTTCCTTGGAGACGCCGTGCAGAGTCAGGATCCCTTTCAGCACGCCTTTATCCTTGGTGCCCTCGTAAGCGGAGCTGACGAAGGTCATCTTGGGATACTGCTTCACGTCGAGGAAATCCGGACTGCGCAGGTGCTTGTCGCGGGCCTCGTGGTTGGAATCGACGCTGGCGGCATCCACTTCAAAGCTCGCCTTGGCGGCCGCCGGGTTGGCGTCATCCATGCTGAAGGTGCCGCTGAAGGTGTTGAAGCGACCCACCAGCTCGGAGAAGCCCAGGTGACCCACCTTGAACTGCACTGTGGTGTGCGCCGCATCCACATCGTAATCCGCCGCCATCAGAGGGGTAGCCATAAACAGGCAGGAGGCCAGCAGAGCCTTGGTCATTTTCATCCGTTCGTTCCTTCATCTTGGGGTTCACATCAGTGGTTAAAATGCTAACCTCGTTCTGAAGATGAATAATCAGTGATTTATTAAATTCATTATTTACTGAGGATGGAAAATGGACCAGATCGCCGCCATGCGTACCTTTATCAAGGTGGTGGAGTGCCAGAGCTTTACCAAGGCCGCCAACCAGCTCGGCATCTCGGTCGCCATGGCCTCCAAGCTAATGCAGCAGCTGGAGGAGTCCCTCGCCACCCGGCTGCTGTCGCGCACCACCCGTCAGGTCAATCCCACCGAAGCGGGCCAGTTCTACTACCAGCGCTCCCTCGCCCTGCTGGCGGAGTTGGAAGAGACCCACAGCCAGCTGACTCACCACAACCAGCAGCCGAACGGCACCCTCAAGCTCTCGGTGCCGATGGATTTTGGCTATCTGCACCTCTCCCCCGCCCTGCCGCTGTTTCGCCAGCGCTTTCCCGATCTCAAGCTCGATATCGAGTACAGTGACCGGCGGGTAGCGCTGGTGGAAGAGGGATTCGATCTGGCGCTGCGGATCGGCCACCTCAGCGACTCCTCGCTGGTGGCGCGCCAGCTTGCCACCATTCGGGTCGAGCTTTGCGCCAGCCCCGCCTATCTAGCGCGCAAGGGCAGACCGGAAAAACCCGAGGATCTCAAGCAGCACGACTGTCTGATCTACACCCTGACCCAGCCGGAGTGGCACTTCAAACGGGGAAACGAGCAGCAGAGCATCCGGCCACAGGGGCCGCTGCGGGCCAACAACGGGGTGGCGCTGACCCGCGCCGCTTGTGATGATCAGGGCATCATATTGCAGCCCACCTTTATCGTGGGGGAGGCCCTGCGGTCAGGACAGCTGGTCAGCCTGCTGCCGGAGTGGGACAAGGGAGAGGTGGGACTTTATGCGGTCTATCCGCACCGCCGCTTCGTCTCGGCCAAGGTGCGCTGCTTTATCGAGTTCGTGCAGGAGCGCTATCTCGCCCCGCAACAGTGGGATGCGACGACCTGATGGCCAGAGCAGAGGGTACGGCCTGCTGGTCCAGCTTGAAACCTAACGCTGGTCGGGTGCGGTGGTGGATGCGGCAACAGGGGTGAGCTTGGCTAGCAGACGCTCCTGCTCGAGGCTTAACTGCCAGCGTGGCAGACGGGTGCGGATCACCGACAACTGCGGCTCACTGAGGGCATAGGGGAGCGCCACTTCAATCTCGGGGCAGTCAAACATGGCGGCCAGCTGCAGGATCAAAATGAGGTTTGCCTCGTCGGTCTTGTGCTTGTTGACCCGTTTGCGGATCTCGTGGCGCAGCTGGGTTTCGGGGTCCTGGGTCATCGCCTGCCAGCCGAAACCGAACAACGGCACCAGCGCGCTGACAATCCCCAGCGCCGTCATCGGCTGCTTGGGGGGATGATAGAGTGCGTTGAGATCCAGCCGAACAGGATTCTGACGAACCTCACCTTCACCAAATAAAATCGTTTTCGTCATTGGATTACCCGTTATATTCCACTAGACTGCGCCGCATATTTTACCCCGATATGCCAACGAGGTGCTGATGCTAAGCGATATCGAGATCTCCCGCCAGTCCCCCCGTCTCTCAATCCACGCGCTGGCCGAACGCCTCGCCATCCCCCAGCACCTGCTCAGCCCTCATGGCCACTACAAAGGCAAGCTCAGCCTCGACCTGCTCAAGTCTCAGCCCAAGCAGAGCGGCAAGCTGGTACTAGTGAGCGCCATCACCCCGACCCCGCTCGGTGAAGGGAAAACGGTGACTACCCTTGGCCTCTCCATGGGGCTCAACCATATCGGCCAGCCCAGCATCGCCACTATCCGCCAGCCGAGCCTCGGGCCGGTATTCGGGGTCAAGGGGGGCGCTGCCGGTGGCGGCCACGCCCAGGTGGTGCCGATGGAGGAGATGAACCTCCACCTCACTGGCGATTTTCACGCCCTGACGGCGGCCCACAATCTGGCGGCAGCAGCCCTCGATGCCCGCCTGTTCCACGAACAGAAACTGGGTGCCGAGTTCACCGCCAAAACCGGCCTCCCGCGGCTCGATATCGATGCTGACAACATCCTCTGGCCACGCACCCTCGACATGAATGACCGCGCACTGCGCCACCTCACGATTGGACAGGGGGGCGCTGCCGATGGTGTGGAGCGCAGCGATCGCTTCGTAATCACCGCCGCCTCCGAGCTGATGGCCATTCTGGCGCTGGCGAGCGATCTGAAAGACCTGCGCCAGCGCATCGGCCGCATCCAGCTGGCCCGCGATATTCACGGCAAGCCCATCACTGCCGAACAGCTGGAAGTAGCGGGCGCCATGACGGTGCTGCTCAAAGATGCGCTGCAACCGACCCTGATGCAGACCACCGAGCAGACGCCGGTGCTGGTGCACGCCGGCCCCTTTGCCAACATCGCCCACGGCAACTCCTCGGTGATCGCCGATCGTATCGCCCTTGGCCTGACCGACTATGTGGTGACCGAGGCAGGTTTTGGCTCCGACATGGGGCTGGAGAAGTTCTTCAACATCAAGAGCCGCCAATCAGGTATTACCCCCGCCTGCGTGGTGCTGGTGGCCACGGTGCGCGGCCTCAAGGCCAACAGCGGCCTGCTCGATATCCGCCCGGGCCAGCCGCTGCCAGCCAGCCTGCAAGGGGAAGATCTGCCAACCCTCAAGCAGGGCTGCGCCAACCTCGCCTGGCATATCCGGAACGCCCGGCGCTACGGGGGGCCGGTGGTGGTCGCCATCAACCGCTTCCCCACCGACAGCGAGGCCGAGCTGGCGCTGCTGGCCCATGAAGCGCAGCAAGCCGGTGCCTGTGGCGCGGCCATCTCCAACGCCTTCACCCAGGGTGGCGCCGGTGCCAGCGAGCTGGCCCGCGCCGTGGTCGCCGCCTGCGAGCAACCCAGCAAGGTGAAACTGCTCTACCCCGATGAGATGAGCCTAGACGGCAAACTGGTGACCCTGGTGGAGTGCGGCTACGGTGGCCGCGGAGTGCAGCTCTCCGACAAAGCGCGCCAGCAGCTGGCACAGCTCTCCGCCGAAGGATGGGATCACTTGCCTATCTGCGTGGCCAAGACGCCGCTCTCCATCAGCCACGACCTAGCCCTCAAAGGGGTGCCGACCGATTTCGAGGTGCCTATCGACGAGGTGAAGCTCTGCGCCGGTGCCGGGTTCGTCTATGCGCTGGCGGGCCCCATCATGACCATGCCGGGGCTGGGCAGTCTGCCTGCCTATCGCCATATCGATATCGATGAGAACGGCGAGATAGTCGGCCTGAGCTGAGCCCTTCCACAACGCCAGAAACAACAAGGCCCCGCCAATTGCGGGGCCTTCTGTTATCCATGCATCAACCCTTAGAGGGTGAAGCGCTGGGTCATATGGTGCAGGGTGTTGGCCAGCTTGCTCAGCTCGACGCAAGCCTGGGCGATCTGATGAGCGCCCTGGGCATTCTCGTCAGCGGCATTGTGAATGTTGACGATGCTGCGGTTGAGCTCTTCGGTCACCGCGTTCTGCTCTTCGGTGGCGGTGGCGATCAGGGTGTTCATGTCGGTGATGCGCACCACGGCACCATTGATGGTCTCGATACTGGTACCGGCATCCCGCGCCAGACCGACGCTCTCCTGCATCTGGTGACGACTCAGCTGCATGGCGTTGCCCGCCTCGGCGGCGCGGCTCTGCAAGAGCTCGATCATCTTGCTGATCTCGGCGGTGGAGTCCTGGGTACGCTGGGCCAATGAACGCACTTCATCCGCAACGACCGCAAAACCACGACCCTGCTCACCGGCACGGGCCGCTTCGATGGCTGCGTTAAGGGCCAGCAGGTTGGTCTGACCGGCGATATCGCGGATCACATCCAGCACCACGCTGATGTTGGCGCTGTCGGCCTCCAGCTGCTGCACCACTGTGCCCGCCTGTTCAATCTTGACCGACACCTCTTCGATGCTGGCAATGGAGCTGCGTACCACTTCGCTGCCGGCAGCGGAGGTGCGGGAGGCATCCTTGGCGGCGCTCATGGCATCCGTGGTGTTGCGGGCCACTTCATTGACGGTGGACTGCATCTCGTTCATGGCGGTCGCCACCTGGGAGACTTCGTTCTGCTGGATGGCCATGCCGCTGGCTGACTGGCTGGAGATGGCGCTCACCTCCTCCACTGCGCTGCTGAGTTGGCTCACGGAGCCGGCGATCTCGCTCACCAGCTCGGAGAGGGAGCCCTGCATCCGGTTGATGGCAGAACCCAGCTGACCCAGTTCATCGCGGTTGAAGCGGCTGTCACGGATCCACTGCTGCAGTTCGCCCTGACCCAGATCGCCATTGGCAATACGCTGGGCCTGACGGGCCAGCATGATCAGCGGGTCGCGGATCTGGCGGGTCAGTACCACGGAGAGCACCACCACAAGGATCAAACCGATCACCAGCGCGATGGTGACACTCAGATTGGCGGATTGATAAGAGTCGACAATATCGCTGCGGGATTCAGACGCATAACCATGGTTAATCTGGATAAGGGAGGCCACTGACTTGCTCAGCGCGGTGTAAAGGGGAACCCCCTCCTCAAGGAAGATGCGTTGGGCTTCGGCAAGCTGATCGCTGTCTTGCAGCTGTTTGACTCGCTGGTGCAGGGCGACGTAACGATCCCAGTCAGATTTCACCGTATCGAAGGTACGGCGCTCCGCCACATCCTCAGGCCAGATCGTCTTGTCATGGGCAATCAGCTGCTGCGCGATCGAGTTAAGCTGTTGACTGGCAATACTCCGATATTCAGCCCTTTTCAGCGGCTCGGCAGCCACCACGAAATAACCCAGCTCATAACGACGCAACTCACCGAGAGAATCCCCGATCGCACTTGTGCGATTGACCGCAGGCAGGATGCTGTCGGTAAACCGGATGGCAACATCATTCATGTTGCCAAACTGGACAAGGGAAAAACCGCCGATAAAGGCGACCATCAAACCGAGCACGGCAAAGCCGGCGGTGAGTTTTTTACCTATGGTCATGGTACTGGTATTCATGGGATATCCTGGTGGTCGTTAAATTCGTAGCACTCGTCCGGTTCACGCCCTCCTGACATGAACTATCTGGCCACCTGTTCAGTGGCGCACCATCTAACCTTGATGAATATCTCTGAATTCCATGAGCGGCAGCGAGAGCCGTGAGGGGGCGCTAGAGTAACCGGATTGTGACGGTTCGGAAAGAGTCTGTCCGGTTACTTTTTGTAAGGTGAAAACGAGGGATTTATCGTACTCGATTAAATATACCGCTCAGATGAATAAATCGAAAAAATGCATAACGTTTGCATAAGGCAAGCCGCGCGGGTCAAGCCGTTGCAGGCCGCCACTCTCATCCGGAACCAATGAAAAACGCCAGCAATAGCTGCTGGCGTCTCGTTTATTCAGCGTGGCGGTTACAAAACAACCGCCATCTTATCCACGCAGGCCACCGAGAAATTCGGCCCGGGTATCGGGCTGGGTCTTGAACACACCGCCGAGGGAGGTGGTGGTGGTATAGGAAGTGGAGTCCATCACGCCGCGCGCCTTGACGCAGTAGTGGGTCGCCTTGATGCTGATGGCCACGTCCTTGGTACCGAGCAGGGTCTGCAGCGCCAGCAGGATCTGCTGGGTGAGCCGCTCCTGCACCTGGGGACGGCGAGCGAAAAACTGCACGATGCGGTTGATCTTCGACAGGCCAATCACCTTGCCCCGAGGGATATAGGCCACATGGGCCATGCCGTCGATGGTGACGAAGTGGTGTTCGCAGGTGCTGGTGAGGCTGATATCCCGCACCATGATCATCTCGTCCACCTGCATCTTGTTCTCGATCACCGTCACCTTGGGGAAGGTGGAATAGTCGAGGCCTGAGAAGATCTCGTTGACGTACATCTTGGCGATGCGATGCGGCGTTTCGGCCAGACTGTCATCGGTCAGATCCAGCCCCAGTGTCTCCATGATGGAGCGCATATGGCCTTCGATCTTCTCCCGCTTCTGCTGGCTGTTCAGCTCGTTGGTGACCAGGGGGGTTTCCAGTCCCTGGGCTTCGAGGGCAGCCCTGACCAGCAAGGCTTCCGGACTTAAGGTTGTCATTATCTTCTCTCCCACGCTCAGGGACTGTGAGGGCCGCTCAAGGAGCAACCCCTTATGTTATGGCGGCGTACAGGGCCGACGGTATCGCTGTAATGGTCGCCACACGAGATGTAACGGCCATCTGTTATGGCGGCATAGTAAACGGCCATTGCCGCCAAGATTCAAGTCAACTTGTGCGTCACCTCATACTTTATGGCCATCTCACCCCGTTTCAGCGCCGATTACCCCGAGATTCCCTTGAGATAACCTGCCCATCCCCGGGGATTTTTGTGATAATCCCGCCTTCAATCATAGAAAGAGGTCATGACGATGGGATTTGATACCAGCGGACTACTCCCCTTAAGCGATGCCCTGCAAGGGATGCTGGAACAACTCGCCTGCTGCTGCGACAGCGAGCAGCAGCCCCTGCCAGAGGCCCTTGGCCGGGTTCTTGCCAGCGACATCGCCTCTCCCCTCGCCGTGCCCCCCTTCGACAACTCCGCCATGGACGGTTACGCCGTGCGGTTGGCCGATCTCGCCGCTGGCATCCCGCTCATCATGGCGGGCAAAGCCTTTGCCGGTCAGCCCTATCAGGGCGAATGGCCCGCCGGCCACTGCGTGCGGATCATGACCGGCGCCCCGGTACCCGCAGGCACCGATGCGGTGGTGATGCAGGAAGAAACGCAGGCCGACGGCGATCGGATCACTTTTCTGGCACAACCCGAACCGGGCCAGAATATCCGCCGCGCCGGCAGCGATATCGGCAAAGGCGCCTGCGTGCTGCCAGCCGGTACTCGCCTCACCCCGCGCGAAATGCCACTGCTGGCCTCCCTCGGCGTGGCTACCGTCACGGTGCGCCGACCGCTGAAAGTAGCTATCTTCAGCACCGGCGACGAGCTCAAGCCGGTTGGTACCCCGCTCGCCCACGGCGATATCTATGACTCCAACCGCTACGGCGTGCGGGCCATGCTGGCGCGCATGGGCTGCGACTGCCTCGACCTTGGCATCATCCCGGATGAGCCCGCCCAACTGCGCGCCGCCTTTATCCGCGCCGATGAAGAGGCCGATGTGCTCATCACTACCGGCGGCGTCTCGGTGGGGGAAGCGGACTTCACCAAACAACTGCTGGACGAGCTCGGCGAGATTGGCTTCTGGAAGCTGGCCATCAAGCCGGGCAAGCCGTTTGCCTTTGGCCGTCTGCCCCGCGCCTGGTTCTTCGGCCTGCCGGGCAACCCCGTCTCCGCCATGGTCACCTTCGATCAGCTGGTGCAACCGGCGCTGGCCAAGCTGGCAGGTCAGCACTTCGAGCGCCCGCTCCAGCTGCAAGCCATTGCGGCCGAGCCACTCAAAAAGAGCCCGGGCCGACTCGACTTCCAGCGCGGCATCCTGAGTCAGGGGCCAAACGGCCTCGAGGTGCGCAGCACCGGCTCGCAAGACTCCGCCGTGTTCAGCTCCCTGTCGCGAGCCAACTGCTACATCGTTCTTGAACGGGAACGGGGCCGCGTCGCCGCGGGCGAAACGGTGACCGTGGAGCCATTCGGGGGATTGCTGCTGTGAGCGAGATCCTGAGCGACGCCGAACTGCTGCGTTACAACCGCCAGATCATCCTCAAATCCTTCGATTTCGAGGGGCAGGAGGCGCTCAAGCAAGCCAGGGTGTTAGTGATCGGCGCCGGTGGCCTTGGCTGCGCCGCCAGCCAGTATCTGGCGGTGGCCGGGGTTGGCCAGCTCACCCTGGTCGATTTCGACAAGGTGGAGCTCTCCAACCTGCAGCGTCAGGTGCTGCACAACGATGAGCGCATCGGTCACTACAAGGTGGACTCAGCAGCGCAGTCGCTTCGTGCCCTCAATCCCTGGCTCAACATCGAGACCCACGCTGCCGTGGCCGATGAGGCACTGCTCGATACCCTACTGCCACGGCATCAGCTGGTGCTCGATTGCACCGACAACCTGACCATTCGCAACCTGCTGAATCAAAAAGCACGCCAGCACAGGGTGCCGCTGGTCAGTGGCGCCGCCATCCGGCTGGAGGGCCAGCTCTGCAGCTTCACCTGGCAGGAAGATGAGCCCTGCTACGCCTGCCTCAGCGCCCTGTTTGGCGAGCAGGCCCTCACCTGCGTCGAGGCGGGCGTACTCGCCCCCGTGGTGGGATTGGTGGGTAGCCTGCAGGCACTGGAAGCCATCAAGCTACTGGCCAGCATGGGCAAGAGCTACAGCGGCCGCCTGCTGATGATCGACGGCCTGAGCGGCACTTTCCGCGAGATGAAGCTGCCCAAGCGCCCCGACTGCCCGGTCTGCTCCCATCCTTGACGCAAACGGGATCAAAAAAGCCGAACCCTGTGGTTCGGCTTTTTGGTATCTGCACCTAACAACCCCTTCTTTAATGGGTCGTGAGGATCCGTTGCAACAGGTGGTTAAAGCCCGAGGGGTCTTCAGCGGGCCAAGCGTGGTGGCCGTTGGGGGTGTGGATGGTGGCGTTGGGCAAGGCGGCAAACTGCTCTACCCGTTTGGCCAGCGGCAGGTAGTCGTGACTGGTGGAGATGATGGCCACCGGCTGCCAGATTGAGCCGAGCCGGGCGCGCACCGACCAGCCGGGTAACGCCTCCAGCAGCGCCTTGTAGGTTTTCTTTTTATTGCGCACGAAACGCAGCCGGAAGGTGTGGCGCACCTGAGCCAGCTCCGGGCCGGGAAAAAGCTCGCGCCCCAGCCACCAGGCGAGCGGCCGCATGCCAAACCAGCGCAGCCACTTGAGGCGCTGGGCGTAACGCTCCTGCTCTTTGGGGGTCTCCAGCAGAAACTCACTAAAACCGTTGACCAGCACCAGCCCCTGCACCTTGTGGGGCAGTTGCAGCGCCAGCTCCAGCGCGACCATGGCCCCCAGCGACAATCCCACCACCCAGGCGGGTTCTGGCTGTGCATCGAGCCAGTTCACCACATCGGCTGCCAGGGTCGCCACATCGAACGGCCCCTCCTGCATGCTCTGGCCGTGGCCGCGCAAGTCCAGCGCCACCACCCGGTAGTGCTCGGAAAACCGTTCGATCTGCGCCTGCCAGTCGAGGCTGGAGGAGCCCAGCCCATGCAGCAGCAACAGCAAGGGGCCCTCCCCCGCACTGCGCAGGGCAAGACCGTTGAATTTCATCACCTGATTGCGGCGCATCAGTGTATTGCCTCTCGACTCATCACCTGAACCATCTCTTGTTGTTATGTTGCCCGTGGCCATCCTGCCACGTTATCAGCACGGCGCCCCATCAGCCTTCGCTGACCAGACTCACCGCCTTGATGTAAGCGTAGATCTGCTGCTCCGGCACCAGCGCCAGCCGCCTGGCGGAGCGGCTGGTGATCCGGGCCAGCAGTATCTGCTCACCCAGCGCCAACTGCAACAGGGTCTGGCCGGGGCGCACCTCGCGCACCGCCAGCAGACGGGTGACGAGACAGTTGGAAAGGCTGGAGTGCTCGATGGGGGCGGTGGCGATCACCACATCGCGCCCGGCCACCTTGATCTGCAAGGGGCCGCTCTCGTCCGGCACATGGGTCATGGTGACCCGCAGTTGCTGCTCACCAAGCTGCAGGGTCGCCATCTGCTCCTCTTCATCGTAGTGAGAGAGGGTCGCCGCCAGCATCACCCCGGCATCGTCGCGACTGGCGAGCGAGAGATCGGTGCGGGCGAAAATCTCCCTCGGCCTGCCTTGCGCCTCTACCCTGCCACCTTCCAGCAGCACCAGCTGATCGCAGAGCAAACTCACCTCCTCCATAGCGTGGCTGACGAAGATCATCGGGATGCCGCTCTCCTGCTGCAACCCCTTGAGCACATGGGCCTGATGGATGCGGCTGCGCCGATCGAGCGCCGAGAAAGGCTCATCGAGCAGCAGCAGATCAGGCTCGGCCAGCAGCGCCCGCCCCAGCGATACCCGCTGGCGTTGACCGCCAGAAAGCGCATGGGCAGGCTGCCCCAGCAGATCGGCAAAACCGAGTCGCGCCGCCAGCGCTTCGGGCTGCCAGCGCCCTCGCCCCTTGCGGGCCGCCAGTTGCAGATTGCCGAGCACCGTCAGATGGGGGAAGAGGCGCGAGTCCTGAAACACCAATCCGATCCGGCGCGCTTCGGGCAGAAGTTGAGCATACTCCCGATCGCGCCACCGCAAGCGATCCCCACTTCGGCGATCGAGTCCGACGATGATGCGCAGCAGTGTGCTCTTGCCGCAGCCGGAGGGGCCGAACAGGCCGAGGATCCCCCCCAGCTCGAGGGTCAGTGCGCAATCGAGGGTAAAGGAGCCAAACTCGCGCCGAACATAGAGGTTCAGGGCATGGCGGTGCGGCTCGTTCACTGGCGGCATAGTGGCGGGCTGGTTCATCCAAACACTCTCCGCTGTCTACGCTGCAGCACACCATAGACCAGCACCAGCATCACCAGCGAGAAGGCCATCAAACCGCCCGCCAGATAGTGGGCTTGTCGGTAATCCATCGCCTCCACATGATCAAACAGGGCGATGGAGAGTACCTGGGTCTCACCCGGGATATTGCCGCCAATCATCAGCACTACGCCAAACTCCCCCAGGGTGTGGGCAAAGCCGAGGGCCGCCGCCATCACGAAGCTGGGCAGGGTCATCGGCAAGATGATGTGGAAGAAGCGTTCCAGCGGGCCTAGCCCCAGGGTAGCGGCGGCCTCCAATTCCTTGTTGCCCATGTTGACGAAGGCGGAGGTGAGCGGCTGCACCACAAACGGCAGCGAATAGAGGATGGAGGCAAACAGCAGGCCGGGAAAGCTGAAGGCAAGGGGGGCACCAAAAGTGTCGCGCCACCAGGCGCCGAAGCCATATTCGGGGGAGAAGGCGAGCAGCAGATAAAAACCCAGCACAGTGGGGGGCAGCACCAGCGGCAGCGCCACCAGCGCCTCCACCAGCGGCCGCAGGCGGTTCTGACTGCGCGACAGCCACCAGGCCAGCGGCGGTGCCAGCAACAGCAAAATCGCTGTGGTGCAGGCCGCAAGCTTCAGGGTGAGCCAGACCGCCAGCAGATCCCCTTCACTCATTGCCGACCTCCCGATTGATAAATGCCCCCAACAGCATGGTATCTATCCTTATTGCAAAGAGTGGCCGACCCGAAGGCCGACCACTCAGGGTATCACATCAGGCCCATCCCCTTATTGGGGCAGGGCATAACCAGCTGCCTTGATCTGCGCCTGACCCGGCCCCTTGAGCCAGGCGACCAGTGCCTCGACCGCACTCCCTTTCTTCAATACCAGCCCCTGCTGTTCGATGGGGGGATAGAAGTCAGCCGGTACGGCCCAGGCTTCACCGGTCTTGTCCGCTTCCACCAGATTGGCCCAGGCGACAAAGCCCAGTTCGGCATTGCCGGTGTCGACAAATTGCCAGGTCTGGCCGATGTTGGCGCCGGTCAGCAGCCGGTACTGCTTGGGATCGATTTTGAGATGGGTGAGGGTCGCCATGGCGGCAGCACCATAGGGAGCTGTGCGGGCATTGGCGATGGCGAGGTTGCCCTTCCAATTGCGCAGGGTCGCCTCGTCAGGGGCTGGCCCCCCCTTCTTCCACACCCCCAGCTGGCCGATGGCGTAGGTGAAGCGATCGCTCCCCTTGCCCTCTTTTTCCAGCTTCTCGGGGGTCGCCGCATCGGCGGAGAGGAAGAGATCGAACGGTGCGCCGTGACTGATCTGGGTGTAGAGCACCCCGGTGGCGGCAGACGAGATGGCCAGGGTGTGGCCGGTCTTGGCGGTGAACGCCTTACCGATACGCTCGATGGTTCCCTTGAAGTTGGCGGCCACGGCCACTTTCACTTCATCGGCCTGCACGACACCGGTATGCAAGGTGGCGGCGCAGACACCGGCGATGACAACAGATAACAACGGTTTCATTCCCTTTCTCCTGATGGGGCCCGCACATCCGCGCCCCTTGGCGGGGCCGTGGTTCCCGTTGAACCTGCGCCCCTCGTGATGAACAGGTCAGGCTTGCCAGCGGGCAGCGGCGGCGTTGTCGCTCTCCTTGGCCTCGACCCAGCGTTGCACACCCTCGGCGGTCAGCTCTTTTTTCCAGAACGGCGCCCGGGTTTTCAAGAAATCCATGATGAAGTGACAGGCGTCAAAGGCGGCGTCGCGGTGGGCACTGCTCACCGCCACCAGCACGATCTGATCGCCAAGCCACAACTCGCCGATACGATGAATGAGGGTACACTCCTGCAGCGGCCAGCGGCGACGGGCCTCCTGCACGATATCGGCCAGCGCCTTCTCGGTCATGCCGGGGTAGTGCTCGAGGGCCAACCCCTTCACCTCCTCCCCCTGATTGAAGTCGCGAACCTTGCCAACGAAGGTGACGATGGCGCCACTGTCGGGGCGGGTGGCGAGACGGGCATATTCGTCCGCCAGCGAGAAATCCTCCCGCTGGACCATAATGCGATCGGTCATGGTTGCCTCGCTCATCCTTAACCTCCGGTCACCGGCGGGAAGAAGGCCACCTCATCGCCATCATTGATGGGGGTATCGAGGGGCACCAAGGTCTGATTGACCGCGACCAAGAGCTTGCCTGCTTCCAGCGCCAGCGCCCACTTGTCGCCACGCTCACAGAGCGCCGCGCGCAGTTGTTCGGCGGTGGCGTAGTCGCACGGCAGGCTCAGCTCATCGCAGGCCACCAGCTCTCTTACTTGCGCAAAAAACAGTACCTTGATCATGCTTGCTCCCCGCTATTTGACCCCAGCTGAAAATGGCCGGACTTGCCGCCCTTTTTCTCTACCAGCCGCACCTGTTCGATCACCATGTCCTTTTGTACCGCCTTGCACATGTCGTAGATGGTCAGCGCCGCTACCGACGCTGCGGTCAGTGCCTCCATCTCGACACCAGTCTTGCCGGAGAGTTTGCAGAGGGTGCGGATATGCACCTTTTGCTGCTCGGGCAGCGGCACTATCTCCACCTCAACTCGGGTCAGGGCCAGCGGATGGCAGAGGGGGATGAGATCGGAGGTCTTCTTGGCGGCCATGATACCGGCGATGCGGGCGGTGGCGAACACGTCCCCCTTGTGGTGCTGGCCGCTCAGGATCAGCGCCAGGGTCTCGGGGGCCATGGCAACAAACGCTTCGGCACGGGCTTCACGCTCGGTCACCTGCTTGTCGGTCACATCCACCATATGGGCTTCGCCGCTCTGGTTCAGATGCGTCAGGTTGGGCTGGGTCTGCTTGGGATCGGTCTGGTTCATCGTTTGCTCTCAGAGGTGGGAGACAAAGTTGCACGGCTTGGTGCGGGCATCGAGCTGATCGCGGATCAGTTGCTCCCAACCCAGCCGACAGGCGCCGGTGGAGCCCGGCAGACAGCAGATCAGGGTGCGATTGGCGAGTCCCGCCAGTGCACGGCTCTGCATGGCGGAGCCTTTAATCTCGGCAAAAGAGAGTTGACGGAACATCTCGCCAAAACCCTGTACGGTGCGCTCGAACAGCACACCGACCGCTTCCGGTACCCGGTTCTGTTCATTGAAGCCGGTACCGCCGTTAATCAGCACCACCTGCACCCCCTCATCGGCGATCCACTCGCTCACCCGCGCGCGGATGCGAAACAGGTTGTCCGGGCAGAGCGCCCGATCGGCCAGCTGATGGCCCGCGTCGGTAAGGGCCGAGACCAGATAGTCGCCCGAGCTGTCATCGGCGGCGGTGCGGCTGTCGGAGACCGTCAACACGGCGATCTTGAGGGGAATAAATGCGTTGTGTTTCTGTCCCATCGGGCAGCTCCTTGTGGCTATGGGCCGTCAACGAGGCAGGAAGAGAAGGGGTATGAGAGGCCAGCTGTCAGGGCGCAAAAACGGACGCAGACAGGGGTGACCAACTTGCTCAAGCGTGTGACGGCGGGCTGATTCTATCAAAGGTTTCACGAGATATGGGATTTAAAAGACACACAAATCTGATGCTTGTCCCATATATGAACAAAACGCAGGCCGGGCAAACCCGGCCTGTCGTCGTAGGATCAGAACCCTTTCACCCCGGTCATGTCGGGCAGCTGGTGAGCTATCCCCTTGTGACAGTCGATGCAGGTACTTTCACCACTGGCCAGATTGGTAGAGTGCATCTTGGCGGCACGCTGCCCCTGCAGGGAGAAGTCCATGTACTCGAAGTTGTGGCAGTTGCGGCACTCGCGCGAATCGGTCTCTTTCATTCGTTGCCACTCCCGCTCCGCCATCTCGCGCCGGTGCGACTCGAACTTCTCACGGGTATCCACCTTGCCGGTGATCATGCCCCACAGCTCCTTGGAAGCCTGCACCTTGCGGATGATCTTGTAGGTCCA
>NZ_JAAKNE010000014.1:0-53956 GCF_049170755.1 Aeromonas sp. 604176 | reverse complement strand
CTCTCTTACATCATGTGCAAGGCGATGAACCGCTCCTTTATCTCCGTGATCGCCGGTGGCTTCGGCTCCGACGGCGTAGCCTCCACGGCTGATCAGGAGATGGGCGAATACCGCGAAACCAGCGCCGAGGAAGTGGCTGACCTGCTGAAAAACTCCAGCTCCGTCATCATCACCCCGGGCTACGGTATGGCGGTGGCGCAGGCCCAGTATCCGGTGGCTGAAATCACCCAGAAGCTGCGTGACCGCGGCGTCAAGGTGCGCTTCGGTATCCACCCGGTTGCCGGTCGTCTGCCTGGCCACATGAACGTGCTGCTGGCGGAAGCGAAAGTTCCGTATGACATCGTGCTGGAAATGGACGAGATCAACGACGACTTCGCCGATACCGACACCGTGCTGGTAATCGGTGCCAACGACACCGTCAACCCGGCCGCGATGGAAGATCCGGGCAGCCCGATCGCCGGTATGCCGGTACTGGAAGTGTGGAAAGCGCAGAACGTCATCGGCTTCAAGCGTTCCATGAATACTGGCTACGCCGGTGTCCAGAACCCGCTGTTCTTCAAGGAAAATACCCAGATGCTGTTTGGCGATGCCAAGGCCAGCGTCGAGGCAATCCTGAAAGCGCTGTAAGTGCCATTCAGAGATGGGATATCAAGGAGGCTTCGGCCTCCTTTTTTATTGCTCATCCCTTGTATATCCTCAATCCATACGGACCATGAGGGATCTCCATGATGTGGTGTCAGGGTTGGCGAAGGATCGGGTTGTACGGCTGGCTGCTGGCCTCCCTGTTTGGTACTGGTTCGGCCGTGGCGACGAACGAGCCGCCGACTCTGACGCTGCTGACCGAGCTGTGGCCCCCTTATGTGATGCGTGGTGACAATGGCGAGCTGGCTGGCGCCGATCTCGATCTGGCCTGTACCGTGTTGCGCCAGATGGGTTATCGCACTGAAATCAGGGTGCTGCCCTGGAAGCGGGTTCTGCAGCAGGCCCGTCTCAAGCAGGGGGATGCGGTAGTCGACGTCTTCTTTGAACCTTCCCGCCAGCACTGGCTCCACTACCCCGAAGAGCCGCTCTCTTACAGCGGTGAAGTGCTCTTCTATCCATCGGCTCGTCCGGTGGATTTCAGGCAGCTCTCCGACCTCAAGGGGCTGCGGATAGGTATTCAGGAAGATTATGCCTACAGCCCCGATTTTCTGACCGATCCCGGGGTGATCCGGATGCCGATGACGGGGGAGGGGAATGCCATCAAACAGCTGCATCTGATGATGGCCGGTCGGCTGGACGGGGTGGTGCTCAACGAGCGGGTCGGTCGCTACTTGCTGCATACCCAGGGGCTGCAGGATCAGGTGAGCCATGGCTCGCGCCTGCTGACCGACGACAACCGCAACTTCCTCGCGTTTACCCACAAGCCCGGCCACGACCAGCTGGCTATCCGCTTCTCCTCTGCCCTCAAGGCGTTCAAACAGACCCCCGCCTACAAGCAGCTGCTGGCCCGCTACCATCTCTAGGCAGCCCCTCCGTCTGTGCGTTACATCACAATTTGTCGCGCTTTGTTAAAAGATGGGCATAATGGCGCTGAAAAAGCGATGTTGCGCAACTTAATTTGATTTTATTGATATTAAAATCAAATTAAGTTGATTGGTATGGGCTGTCATCAGACGGCCACCTCTCTCGCGACGCCACGGCGACGCGTTCCTGCTTGATGCTGACCCAGTGTCACCCTTTTTTACCATGCTGTTGCCTGTGGCGATGACAGGTATTGCACTACCAAGATGAGAATGCACAGATGAAACCACAATGGACCGACTTTGTTACCCTGCTCAAGCGTGAAGTGGTGCCCGCCCTGGGCTGTACCGAGCCGATGTCGGTGGCGCTGGCGGCGGCCAACTGCCGCAAGCTGCTGGGGGAGACCCCGACCCGCATCAGCGTCTGGGTCAGTGGCAATCTGTTCAAGAACGGCATGGGGGTCGGGGTACCGGGCACCGGCATGATCGGTCTACCGGTGGCCGCTGCGGTCGGCATCACAGGGGGCAACCCGGATGCCGGGCTGGAGGTGCTCAAGACCCTTACACCAGAACAGGTGGAAGCGGCCAAGACGTTGCTGCCGGTCATCAAGGTGGATGTGAAGGATGTGCCGGACGTGCTCTACGCCGAGGTTCTGGCCGAAGTTGAAGGGCACAGTGCCCGGGTGGTGATCTGCACCGACCACACCCGTATCATCCTGATGGAGAAGGATGGCGAGGTTCTGATGGAGCAGGCCAGTGCCCCCGGCGTGCAGATCCAGCCAGCCAAATCCGCCAAACCGACCATGACCCTGCGGGAGATCGTCGATTTTGCATTGGAAGTGCAGCTGGCGGAGATCGACTTTATCCGCGAGGCCGCCACCATGAATCAGGCGCTGGCAGATGAAGGGTTGCAGGGTTACGGCCTGAAGATTGGCAAGATCCTCACCGAACAGGTGGAGCGCAAGCTGCTCTCCGATGACCTGATGACGCTGGCGATGCGCCTCTCCTCCGCCGCCTCCGATGCGCGGATGGATGGTGCCATGCTGCCCGCCATGTCCAACTCCGGTTCTGGCAATCAGGGCATTGCCGCCACCATGCCGGTGGTCGCGGCCGCCCGCTTCCTCAAGGCGAGCGACGAGCCGCTGACCCGGGCACTGGTGATGAGCCATCTGGTGGCCATCTACATCAAGACCTATCAGAACAAGCTGTCGGCCCTCTGCGCCGCCAGTACCGCCGCCATGGGTGCCGGTGCCGCCATTACTTGGCTGCTGGGCGGCCAGTATCAGCAGATCAGCCACTGCATCAACAACATGATTGGCGATGTCTCCGGCATCATCTGCGACGGCGCGGGCAGCGCCTGCTCCATGAAGGTCTCCACCTCCACCTCGGCGGCGGTAAAGTCTTCGCTGATGGCCATCAACAACCTGCATGTCCCCCAGAGCGAGGGGATCGTTTCCGATGATGTGGACCAGACCATCGCCAATCTGGGCCGCCTCTCCAAAGAGGGGATGCTGGATACCGACATCGAAATCATCAACATCATGCGAGCGAAACAGCAGAAGCAGTGAATCTGTGACAAGGGGGCGATAGACCCCCTTGTTCTTGTCACGACGGCGCAGACCGTCTGACACGGTTGCCAGGGCAAGCATGGCGCTTGCTCTTGTTTCTCGGGCGCAAGCCCGCTTTTTGGGGAGTCATACCATGACATTTAGCGTTATCGGCAATCTGGCCATCGCCGCCATCTTGCTGTTCTTTCTCTACCGGTTACAGGAAAAACATGTGAGCTTCACCCGCCGGGTATTTGCCGGTCTGGGGCTCGGTATTCTGTTCGGCGCCGCGTTGCAACTGCTTTACGGTGCTGGTTCGTCCGTCATTGTTCAGACCATCGACTATCTGGATATTGTGGGTAGCGGCTATGTGAAGCTGCTGCAGATGATCATCATCCCGCTCATCATGGTCTCCATCATCAGCGCTATCTTGAAGCTCAATGGCGGCACTGCGCTGGGCAAGATCAGTGCCATGACCATAGGCGTGCTGATCTTCACCACCGCTATCGCCGCCGGGGCGGGCATCCTGATGTCCAACCTGTTTGGCCTGACCGCTGAAGGGCTCACCTCCGGTGCCGCCGAGAGCGCCAGGGGCGCCGCGCTGCAGACCACCCTCGGCAGCGTCGAGAGCATGTCTTTCGCCAAGATGATGCTTGAGTTTATTCCGGCCAACCCCTTCCTCGACATGACTGGCGCGCGCAAGACCTCCACCATCGCCGTGGTGATCTTCTCCATCTTCATCGGCCTCTCTGCCACCGGCATCGCCCGCAAGAAGCCGGAGATTTTCGCCAGCTTCAGCCACTTCGTGGCCGTGGCCCACGCCATTGTGATGCGGATGGTGACTCTGGTGCTGCGCCTGACCCCGTTCGGCGTACTGGCGCTGATGACCAAGGTGGTCTCCGGTTCCAACTACGCGGATATTCTCAACCTGCTCAGCTTTGTGATGGCCTCTTACGGCGCCATAGCCATCATGTTTGTCGTGCACCTGCTGCTGGTGAGCATGGTTGGCATCAACCCGCTGCGCTTCCTCAAGAAGATCACTCCGGTGCTGGCGTTTGCATTCACCTCTCGTACCAGTGCGGGCTCCATTCCGATGAACGTGCAGACCCAGACCAAGTCGCTGGGTATTCCTGAGGGGATCGCCAACTTCGCTGCCTCCTTCGGTTCCACCATCGGCCAGAACGGCTGTGCCGGTATCTATCCGGCGATGCTGGCTGTGATGATTGCACCGACTGTCGGGGTCAACCCGATGGATCCCGGCTTTATCATGACCCTGATCGCCATCATCACCGTCAGCTCCTTCGGGGTGGCCGGGATTGGCGGTGGCGCCACTTTTGCCGCGCTGATCGTGCTCTCTGCGCTGGACTTCCCGGTGGCGCTGGCCGGGCTGCTCATCTCCATCGAGCCGCTGATCGACATGGGTCGTACCGCGCTCAACGTCTCCGGCTCCATCACCGCAGGGACGGTGACCAGCCGCCTGATGGGCGAGACTGACATGCATGTCTTCAACAGCGATCACGAAGTGAGTCTGGACGGCGAAGAGTCCACCGTCTGATTTGCTGTCGGTTGATCTGCCCGTGGAAAGGGGCGACTCTTTCCCGTCATAGACCGCAGGGAGGGCATGCCCTCCCTGCGCCATTGAGAGGAAAAACTATGAGAATTCTGATCATCGGTGGCGAAGCCGCCGGTATGAGTGCGGCGGCCAAGGCGCGCCGTCTGGCCAAAGATGCCGATATCGTGGTGTATGAGGCGTCCGAGGTGATCTCTTTCGGTGCCTGCGGCCTGCCTTACTTCGTCGGTGACGAGTTTCAGGAGCCCGGTTACATGGCCGAGTTCACCCCCGAGCAGTTCGCCGCCAAGGGGATCGAGGTCAAGATTGGCCATCGGGTGCTGAGCGTCGATGCGGCTGCCCAGACTCTGGTGGTGGAGCACAACGGCGACACCTTCACCGACCGCTACGATCGGCTGATGATCGCCACCGGTGCCAGCGAAGTGATGCCCCCCATCCCCGGTCTGCAGCAGCAAGGGGTATTCGGTCTGCGCCGGATGGCCGACGGGCTGGCGCTCAAAGCTGCGGTGCAAGACAAGAATAATCGCCGCGCCGTGGTGATTGGCTCCGGCTTTATCGGGCTGGAAGTGGTCGAGGCGCTGGTCCATCAGGGCAAGGAGGTGCGTCTCATCGAGCTGGCGGATCGGGTCATCCCCGATGCGTTTGATGGCGAGATCACCCAGCACATCGAAACCGAACTGCGCGAGCAGGGGGTCTCTCTTCATCTGGATGAGCGAGTTGAAGCACTGCTGGGGGATGGTCGGGTGACCGGTGTACGCACCAGCCAGGGCGAGTACGAGGCCGATATCGTGGTGGTCTGCACCGGGGTCAAGCCCAACACCGAGTTTCTGGCTGATACCGGCATCGAGCGGCTCGGCAACGGTGCCATCAAGGTGGATCGGCAGGGACGCAGCTCGTTGGCCAACGTCTGGTCGGCCGGCGACTGTGCCAGCGTCTGGCACGCCGTGAAGCAGCAGCAGGTCTATGTGCCGCTCGCCACCATCGCCAATAAGCTGGGCCGCATGGTTGGTGAGAACCTGGCCGGTGCAGAGCAAGAGTTCCCGGGCACTCTGGGTTCTGCCGCGCTCAAGGTACTGGGGTTGGAGGCGGGCCGTACCGGCCTCTCCGAGCAGGAAGCCAAGGCGATGGGCATCGACTATCGCACCGTGGTGATCAAGGACAAGTGCCACACCAACTACTGCCCGGGCCAGTCAGACATTCACGTCAAGCTGGTCTACGAGGCGGGCAGCAAGCGGCTGCTGGGGGGTCAGATCCTCGGTCGCAAGGGGGCGGTCCACCGCATCGACGCGCTGGCGGTTGCCATCACCATGGGGGTGACCACCGAGCAGCTCGGCATGCTGGACTTTGCCTACGCGCCCCCCTTCTCCCGCACCTGGGATGCCCTGAACGTGGCGGGTAACGTCGCCAAATAAAGGGGGGGCAGGCCAACCTGACAGTGGCAAGAGGCGGCACAGGGTGCCGCCTCATTTTTCGCTTAACCTTGCCCTTTGTCAGGAACCGGCAGGGGGCATCTGCCGCTCCGGCTTTCCTGCCGCAGGTTTGCTGCCGACCAGCACTGCGCCGAAGAAGATAAGCGCAACGCCTACCGCCTTGCTTGCCACCAGCGGTTCGGCAAAGGCCGGCATGCTCACCGCCAGCAGATAGACCAGCCCGTAACTGGTGCTGAGCAGCGGGTAGGCGATATTGAGCGGCGTTGAGTGCAGCGCCGCCAGCCAGCAGAGCAGCGACAGCCCGTAGCAGAGGATGCCGATGGCGATGGTGAGGAGCGGCAGGGGGTGAGCCAGCATCACGGCGGGATCGGCCTGCCACTCAGGGAGGCTGATTGCCCCCCACTTCATGCAGAGTTGCGCCACCGTCACCAGCACTATGCTGCCCAGTACGTAGAGATAACCCTTCATAGCAGACCTCCCAACAACAGGGCGCCGACGATGATGGCGGCAGCCCCCAGCCAGTTGCGGCTGCTCACCGGCTCGCGGAAAAAGAGGCGCGAGCCGAGCATCACCAGCACCAGATTGAGGCTGAGCATGGGGTAGGCCATGCTCAGTGGCAGCCGCTGTAGCAGGTAGATCCAGAGCAGCATACCGCTGCCAAGGGCTGCAACGCTCCCCAGCAACCAGGGGGAAGCGAGCTTCTGCCAGTGGTCGTGCGGTGTGCGTTGCCAGCTGATGACCGCCTGCTTTTGCAGCATCTGTCCCGCACTGGTGAGGAGGCTGACCAGCAGGAGGAGCAGGATATCCATCAGCGACTCCCGTGGTAGACGAGCAGAGTGAAGCGGTGACTGCGGATAGTCTGGTCTGCCGGAGGCAGCGCAGCGATCTCCTCGTCATCATTGGTGCGCAGCAACAGGGCTACCTGCCCCTTCTTGCGTGCCTGTGCCAGCCAGTTCGGGAACTCCTCTTGCGTGATGTAGCGCCCCTTGCCATCGGGATAGTCAAGGCCATATCTCAGCTCACCCATGCTATCGAGCAGGTTGACCTCGCTGCGTTTGGTCTCCCAGGCGATGGAGGAGGCGGTACCCACCTCGTTGGCCAGCAGGGTGTGGGACTCCATCAGGATCTCCCGGTTGGCCTTGATGAAGTGCTCCGGCAGTTTGGAGTCCACCAGCGATAACGGCAGCGCCAGCGGCAGGGCGATGGCCAGCACCATGGGACAGAATGCACTCAGCTGCCAGCTACGGGCGGGGGCTACCAGCTGGATAAAGCCAAGCAGCGACCAGCCGACGAAGATGGCCATGGCGATGGCCAGCTTGCCCATCTCGTGGCGGCCGTAGACCGCATGTTGCGGCGAGAAGGCCAGTACCGCCAGCACTCCCACGCAGATCAGGCCAAACAGGCCGTTGATCCAGGCGTTGAGGCGAAATGGCTGATCCCGTCCCTCCTTCAGGGCATTGACCGCGCTGTTGGCGAGCAGGATGGCCAGCGGGGCGAAGCAGGGCAGAATATAGGTGAGCAGCTTGCCCTTGGCGATGCTGAAGAAGATGAAGGGCAGTACCAGCCAGGCCAGCAAATAGAGAGTCTGCGGACCTACCTTGCGCTCCTGCCACCCTTGTCGCAATGCTCCCGGCAGTAGTCCCAGCCAGGGCAGGGTGCCGAGCAGTCCCATCGGCAGGTAGTACCAGAAGGGGGATTTGTGTTGGGCATCTTCCGAGGCGAAACGCTGGATGTGCTCAATCCAGAAGAAGTAGTGCCAGTAGTCCGGCTCCCGCTGATGAATGGCGATGGCCCAGGGGGCGGCCAGCAGGGCGGCGCTCAGGATGGCCAGCGGCCCGAAGCGCACCAGCTCGAGCAGGCGTCCCCGGGTCAGCATATATGGGACCAGCACGATCACCGGTACCGCCAGCGCGATGAACCCCTTGGTGAGAAAGCCCATGCCGCAGGCGAGACCAAATAGCAGATAGCCCGCCATCCTGCGACCGGGTGGCCCCTCCTGCCGGATGAGGTAGAAGCTCACCATGGCGGCGTTGAGCCAGAGGGTCACCATGGCATCCAGCACACTGTAGGTGCCGATGCCGTAGACAATCAGGGTCGAGAGATAGATGAGGCTGGCGAACCACGCCTTGCGCCGGCACTGCCAGAGCTGGAGGGTAAACCAGAAGACCAGCAACGCGCTCAGCCCGGTCGAGGCGGCCGAGGCGAATCGGACGGCAAAGTTGCTCTCGCCGAACATCAGCTGGCTGAGGCTGTTGAACCAGTAACCGGCGATGGGTTTCTCGAAGTAGCGCAGGCCAAGGAAGTGGGGCACTACCCAGTCACCCGTGGTGACCATCTCACGGCTGATCTCGGCGTAACGGTTTTCGTCCGGGCTCCATAGCATCCGCTGGTTGAGCGGCAGCAGGTAAAAGAGCAGAAAGAAAAGGGGCAGGGCCCATCGGGTCATCTTCATGAGATCCTCGGTTGCAATCTGGTGAGCTGGTTCATGGGGCTGCCTTGCAGCCGAGCCACCCTTCGCGTCCCGGCAGGGTGCCGCGCAGCAGGTGACCGGTCGGTAGTTGAGTCGGGTCAGACGGGAGCAGCTCGCCAAGGGGGACGAAACGGATACCGCGCGCTTTGGCTTCGCCGAGCAGGGCATCGAACTGCTCCGCCATGACGATCCCCTCCACCTCGGCGTGGATGGTGTAGACATGGGGGCCCGGTTGCGGTGTCGCGGTCAGCTGCTCCAGCAGGAAGTGGTTGAAACCGTCGACCGTCACCTGATGCCCCACCACCTCGTCAAAGGTGGGCAGGTTGACCGGGATCTGCGGGGTGCCGGGCCGCCCATCCTCCAGAATGGGGCGGAACAAGCCGCAGCCGCGACAGTCACTGTTGTAGCGAAAGCCGAACTGCTCCTTGGCTTGGGTGGTGAGCGGATCGGCCCGCCAGCCAGCGGCGGCGGAGCAATCCACCGCGCGCCCCAGAATGTCGCTCAGGGCATCGACCCCGAGCTTGGTCTGGCGGACCAGCTCGACCTCGTTCCAGCGACCGGTGTTGGCCTGCCAGCCGTGGTGATCCCAGGCGTGCAGCCCCACCTCGTGACGGGCGCTGTCGGTGTCGCGCATCAGGGAGCCGAGCTGCTTGCCGATGGATTTGCCTGGCCAGGCGGTGCCAGCCAGCAGGATATCGAGCCCATACAGAGATGCTGCGTTGGAACGCAGCATCTTGAGCAGGAAGCGGGGCTTGAGCAGGCGCCACAGGTGGCGCCCCATGTTGTCGGGACCGACCGAGAAGAAAAAACTCCCCTTCACCTGATGCCGGTCGAGCAGTTGCAGCAGGCGGGGCACCCCGTCACGGGTCCCCCTGAAGGTATCGACGTCGATCCGCAGACCCACCTCAATCATGTTCGACTCCCGTTGTGACAGCCCCTTGCAGAAAGAAGTCCAGCGTCTTGCCGATGGTCTCCTCCATCTCGATGGTCGGTTCCCAATTGATCAGCTTGCGGGCATTGCGGATGCTCGGACGACGGTGGGAGACATCCTGATAGCCATCGCCGTAGAAGGACTTGCTCTCCACCATCTTGAAGCCGGCGAACGGCGGGAAGTGGTCGCGCAGCGGGTGAGCATCGAACTTGGCGAGCAGTACCTCTGCCATCTCGCGAATGCTCGCCTCGTTATCCGGGTTGCCGATGTTGATGATCTGGCCGTTGCAGCGATTGCCCTTGTTCTCGACGATGCGGAACAGGGCTTCGATGCCATCCTCGATATCGGTAAAGCAGCGCTTCTGGGCGCCGCCATCCACCAGCTGGATCGGGGTACCGTCCACCAGATTGAGAATGAGCTGGGTAATGGCGCGAGAGCTGCCGATGCGGGCGGAGTCCAGACTGTCGAGGCGCGGCCCCATCCAGTTGAAGGGGCGGAACAGGGTGAAGTTGAGCCCCTCTTTCTTGCCGTAGGCCCAGATGACCCGATCCAGCAGCTGCTTGGAGACGGAGTAGATCCAGCGCTGCTTGTTGATGGGGCCGACGATGAGGCGGGATTCATCCTCGTCGAAGCTGTGATCGTCACACATCCCGTACACCTCGGAGGTGGAGGGGAAGATGATGCGCTTGTTGTACTTGACGCAGTAGCGGACGATCTTGAGGTTTTCCTCGAAATCGAGCTCGAACACCCGCAACGGGTTACGGGTGTACTCGATGGGGGTGGCGATGGCCACCAGTGGCAGGATCACGTCGCACTTCTTGATGTGATACTCGATCCACTCTGTATGAATGCTGATGTCCCCCTCCACGAAGTGGAAGTTGGGGTGGCCGATGAAGCGATCCACGGCGCTGGAGCCGATGTCGAGGCCATACACTTCGTAGCCGCCATCCTTGAGCAGACGCTCGGTCAGGTGGTTGCCGATAAAGCCGTTGACGCCGAGGATCAGCACCCGGGTCAGGCGCGCCTTGCGCAGGGCATTGCTCGCCTTGGCGCCGATCTTCATTCCTTCGACCAGCCCCAGTTCGCGGGCAAGTTGGGCACCGCGTACATAGAGCCCCCCTTCGGCCTGGCCGGTCAGGATCTCCAGCACCCCCTCACCACAAGCCACGCGCAGCGGGTCGTGGGAGAGAATGGTGCCTGGCTGCAGGTCGTTCTGGATCGCCAGTGGCTTCGCCTGCCAGACCGTCAGCTTGCGATCACCGGCGAAGCTGAAGGCGCCCGGGTAGGGTTGGGTGACGGCGCGTACCAGGTTGTAGAGATCGCTGGCGGGCTTATCCCAGCGCAGCTCGCCATCGGCCGGGGTGCGGCGACCATAGTAGCTCGCCTTGCTCTCGTCCTGCGGGGTGAAGGTGGCGTCCCCGCGCTTGAGTTTGACCAGCTCCCCTTCGAGCAGGGCGCGGGCTGCCTGGCGCATCTTGCCATGCAGGGTGAGTGCGGTGTCATCGTGGGCAATGGTTACTGCCTGCCGGGCAAGGATATCGCCGGCATCGGCACGGGCCGTCATCCGGTGCAGGGTCATGCCGGTCTCGGTCTCGCCGTTGACCAGACACCAGTTGATGGGGGCGCGGCCGCGATAGGCTGGCAGCAGGGAGCCGTGCAGGTTGAAGGCCCCGACGGTTGGGATATCGAGGATCTCCTGCTTGAGCATGTTGCGGTAGTAGAAGGAGAAGATGGCCTCCGGTGCCAGCTCGCGAATGCGCTCAATCCAGAGCGGATGGTTCACATCTTCGGGAGAGAAGACCGGCAGGTCGTGATCGGCACAGAGTTGGGCGACCGAGTCGAAGAAGCGGTTCTCGCCCGGATCGTCGGCATGGGTAAAGACCGCCTGGATCTGGTAGCCGGCCTGAAGCAGGGACTCGATACCGGTGCAGCCGATATCGTGATAGGCAAAGACGACAACGTTCATGATTGAGTTTCCTGTTGCGAAGCATCCGGGGTGGAGCGAACGATTTGGTGAATGAAGTAGCGGGGACGGGCGCGCACATCGGTATACATTCGGCCTATGTACTCACCCAGCAGTCCCATCCCGATCAGCTGTACGCCGACAAAGGTGAAGAGAATGGCAAACAGGGTGAAGACGCCATCTGCTGCCCAGTCGGCACCCAGTAACAGGCGCAGCAGCAGCAGCAGGATCGAGAAGATGAAGCCGATCCCCGCCACCACGCTGCCGACGATGCTGAGCAGGCGTAGCGGGGCCGTGGTCATGCAGGTGACCAGGTCGTACATCAGGTTGATAAGGTGCATCAGGCCGTATTTGGATTCGCCGTGGGCCCGCTCGGCGTGGCCCACCTCCAGCTCTGTGGTACGGCGGGCAAAGCTGTTGGCCAGGATGGGGATGAAGGTGCTGCGCTCCTGACAGCAGAGCATGGCGTCGATGATGTGGCGGCGATAGGCGCGCAGCATGCAGCCGTAGTCGCTCATCTGGACGCCGGTCGCCTTTTGTACCGACTTGTTGATAAAGCGCGAGGCCGTCTTGCGAAACCATGAATCCTGCCGGTTTCGGCGGATGGTGCCGACCACGTCATACCCTTCCATGGCGGTGGCGACCAGCCGCGGGATCTCTTCCGGCGGGTTCTGCAGATCCGCATCCAGAGTGATCACCAGATCCCCAGTTGCCGTCTCGAAGCCCGCCATGATGGCGGCATGCTGACCATAGTTGCGGTTGAGCAGCACGGCGACCAGCTTGCTCCCTTCGCGATTGGCGGCTTCGCTGATGATGGTGGCGGATCGGTCATTGCTGCCGTCGTCGATCAGGATCACTTCGTAATCCTGGCTCAGCTGCTCGCAGGTGTCGGTCACCCGTTGCAGCAGTTCCGGCAGGCTCGCCTCCTCGTTGTAGATGGGGATGATGACTGAGACCCGTTTGATGTCGTTATGGTTCACGTATTGTTACTCCAGTATGTCGGTCAGGGCTGCCACGACCCGATCCACGTCGGAGAGCGTCATGTCGGGGAAGAGGGGCAGGGTGCAGAGCCGTGACGAGTTCCACTCTGTGTTGGGTAGCGAAAGATCCGGATAGCGCTCCCGGTAGTACTTCTGGGTGTGTGCAGCGCGAAAATGCAGGCCACTGCCGATGCCTCGCTCCTGTAGCGCCTGCATCAGCTGATCGCGATTGAGGCCGCACTGCTCGGGGTTGACCCGCACCATGAAGAGGTGCCAGGCATGCAGATGGGCATAATCGGGGATGGCGAGCGGCTCGAACGGCAACCCCTCCAGCAACTCCCGATAGCGGGCAACCAGGATGGCGCGCCGGGCGTTGAGCTCGGGCAGGCGGGCCAGCTGCACCAGCGCGATGGCGGCATTGATGTCGGCCAGGTTGTACTTGAAGCCCGGCATGATCACCTCGGCCTGCGGCTTGCGGCCCAGCGTCATCCGGTCGAAGGCATCGACCCCCAGACCGTGGAATTTCAGCATCCGCACCTTGTCGGCCAGCGCCTTGTCATCGGTCACCAGCATGCCCCCCTCGGCACAGGTGAGGTTCTTGATGGCATGGAAGGAGAAAATGGCTGTGCCA
Source organism: Aeromonas sp. 604176 (assembly GCF_049170755.1). NCBI lineage: Bacteria > Pseudomonadati > Pseudomonadota > Gammaproteobacteria > Aeromonadales > Aeromonadaceae > Aeromonas > Aeromonas sp. 604176. The sequence continues at coordinate 40,932 of NZ_JAAKNE010000014.1, read as the reverse complement.
GTCTCGCCGATCCAGCGGGCGCGATAGCGGGTGCCGACCGCATGGGCGGCATCTTCGATGACCGGAATATCGTGCTGGCGGCCCAGGGCGAGGATGGGGTCGAGGTCGACCGGCGCCCCGGCGTAGTGAACCGGGATGATAGCCCGGGTGTTGGGGGTGATGAGCGGCGCTATCTGCCCGGCGCTGACCATCAGGGTATCCCTGTCCACATCGACAAAGACGGGGGTGGCCCCCAGCAGGGTGATGATGTTGATGGTGGAGACCCAGGTCTGGGAGGGGGTGATCACCTCGTCTCCCGGGCCAATCCCCAGTGCCATCAGGGTGACATGCATACCGGCCGTTGCGGAGCAGAGCGCTACCGCATGCTGGCAGCCAAAGGTCTCGCAGAAGCGCTGCTCCAGCTCATGATTTTTCGGGCCTGTGGTGATCCACCCTGATTGCAGAACCTCGCTGACGGCGTTGATCTCGGCCTCGCTCATGGCGGGTTTCGAGAATGGCAGAAAGTTTTTCATACGACTCCAGTCTTAATGTCGCAAGAGATCAAATGGCGATGAAAACCGGTATTGCCGATTTTCACTGGAAATATGCACGGCACAGATATCTATATCGCTCGATATATTTTCGAAAGTAGCTGAATAGCGAGTTTTTATTCAAGCGCACAGCAACACTTGGTAACAATTGCTGGAGTTTTTATAGATAACCAAATCTGGAAATATCTCGTAACAAAATATTGCTTGGTTTTATTTTGAATTGGTGTTTAGCCACTTATTTTTAGTGTTGTCACTCGAGTTATTGGCCATTGCTGAATAGTTGCAATGTCATTCAGTATTGAAATTGCTTGTTACAAATTGCCCGTAGTGCAATTGAGGAAAGGATGTAAAGTTTCCAGCATCACGCATTATGGAATAGTCGTTATGAATATCACCGTTTTTGGCAGTGGCTATGTCGGCCTGGTACAGGCAATTGTATTGGCCGATGTCGGCCATCAGGTTATTTGTATTGATCTCGATGCAGAAAAAATAAGTCGGTTGTCCCGTGGCGAATTACCTATTTATGAACCCGGGCTGGATTCATTGCTGCATCAGACGCTACAAAATGGCTCGCTGAAATTCACCACGGATATATCCATGGCGGTTACCCATGGTGACGTGCAATTCATCGCCGTCGGCACCCCCCCCGATGAGGATGGTTCGGCCGATCTGAGCGCCGTCAGGGCGGTGGCGAGATCGATTGCCCAGCATCGTGCCGACGAGGTGATCATCGTCAACAAATCCACCGTGCCGGTCGGTACGGCAGACAAGGTGTTCCACTGGGTCAGGGAGCAGCAGGCAGAGCTAGGCAAGCAGTTCGAGTTCGATGTAGTCTCCAATCCCGAGTTTCTCAAAGAGGGGGCGGCTGTGCGTGATTGCCAGCGTCCGGATCGCATCGTCATCGGCACCGGCAAGGAGCGCTCCAGAGCCGTGATGCGCGAGCTGTACGAACCCTTCAACCGCAATCACGACCGCATTCTATTCATGGACGTGCGCAGTGCCGAGCTGACCAAGTACGCCGCCAACTGCATGCTGGCCACCAAGATCAGCTTTATCAACGAAATTGCCGGGCTGGCCGAGCGGGTTGGTGCCGATATCGAGCTGGTGCGGCAGGGGATCGGTGCCGATCAGCGCATCGGCTACCAGTTTATCTATCCCGGTTGCGGCTATGGCGGCTCCTGTTTTCCCAAGGATGTGAGGGCATTTCTGGCGACTGCAGCGGCCCTCGACTACGACACGCCGCTTATTCGTGCGGTGGAGCGGGTCAACGAGCGGCAGAAGTTCAAGCTCTTCGATACGCTGGCCACTCACTTTCAAGAGCGGGGCGAGTCGCTGGCGGGCAAGACCATCGCCATCTGGGGGCTCGCCTTCAAACCCAATACCGATGACATGCGCGAAGCGCCGAGCAGGGTGCTGATGGAGGCGCTGTGGCAGGAGGGGGCGCGGGTGCAGGCTTTTGATCCGGTGGCAATGAAGGAGGCGCAGCGCATCTATGGTTGTCAGCCCGAGCTGTCGTTGATGGGCACCAAGGAGGCGGCGCTGGCGGGGGCCGATGCACTGGTCATCTGCACCGAGTGGAACGAGTTCAAGGCACCTGATTTTGCCCAGCTCAAGAAGATGCTGGCCATGCCGCTCATCATCGATGGCCGCAATCTCTATGACCCGCACAAGATGAAAAGCCAGGGCTTCTCCTACTACGCCATCGGACGCGGGGAGACCATTGCAGAAGGAATGAGCCATGCCACGCCCTGAAATCTCGGGGCGCAAGCTCGGCTGGATGTTGCTGCTGGTGACTCTGGTGCTGCTGTCTGGCCAGTTTGACCATCAGCTCTGGACGCCTGATGAACCCCGCGAAGCGGCCATTGCGCTCGAGATGTACCGCAGTGGTGATTGGGTGGTGCCGACCCTGGGCGGGCGCAGCTTTATCGAGAAGCCGCCGCTCTTCTACATGGCCGCTCTGCCGTTTCTTGATGGGTTTGCATCCTGGCTGGGGATAACCAACACCCTGCGTTTGACGGGCGTGGTCTGGGCGGCAGGCATGCTGCTCTTCACCGGTCTGCTGGCCTATCGCCTGCTTGGCAACCGGTCAGCGGCACTCTGGTCGGTCATCGCGCTGGGCACCATGGAGGGATTTATTATCAATACGCACTGGATCAGGACGGACAGCGCGCTCGCCTTCTTTATCGTATTTACCCTCTGGGCCTTCGCCGAATATTATTTGGCGCATCGCAACTTGATGGCAATTATTGCAGGACTGGGTCTGGCTGGCTGTTTTATGGCAAAAGGACCGATCGGGCCGTTGACGGTGTTTTTCGGCTGGTTGCCCCTCTTTCTCTTTTCAGCCCGCAAAGCAGTAAACGAGAAAAGTGTTCCCGCTTTTATATTCCAACACTTGCTGGTGCTGTTGTTTTTTATATTGCCAGTCGCAGCCTGGGTTCGTGAGCTAATTAATCATTCCGATGGCGATGCCTTGTGGTATGAGTGGTTCTGGCAGAATCAGGTAGGCCGCCTGACAGGCACCTCGACCGAACTCGGCCACATCAAGAAAGGGGCATATCTTTATTATTTATGGGGGATGGCTGAATATACCATCCCCTGGTTGCCATTCATTTTCTATTGGGGTTGGCAAACCATCAAACAGCGACGCTGGAGTCGTGAGAGGTTATTTCTGTTGTGCTGGGCAGTGGGCACCCTTTTGCTGTTAACCCTCTCATCCACCAAGCGCACCCTCTATCTTTTTCCGTTGTTGCCGGTATTTGCCATCATGCTGGGTCAGGTCAGCCTGAACTGGCCGGGATGGACGGCTCGCTATGGTCGGGGATGGCTCTGTTTCATGCTGCTGTTCTGTGTCGTGGTCATAGGGCTACCTCTGCTGGGCCCTTCACTACCGGTGGCCAGTGATGTTCCGGCAGACGTGCTACAGGTCGCCAGCAAGCTGGGGTGGCGTTATATCCCCGCCAGTATGCTCTTCGTGATTGCGCTGGCGCTGTTGTTGCGGCGCAAGGAGGTGCATGGCGCTACTCATGTTGCCAGCTCGGTGGCCATCATGTTTCTGCTCACCTTTACACTGGTTTACCCCTTGATCGATGCCGCCAAGGGAGTATCGGGAAAGATGGCCCGGTTGCTTGAGGGAATACCGCTCGAGAAGCGGGATCGCATCGCCGGCTGGCAATTGGGGGAGACGGAGCTTGGTCTGCTCTCTGCCTATGAGCAGATGCAGGTAATGAATCTGGACAGGGAGAAAGTGAGGGATGTGGTTGCCTGTCGTGATGCCCGGTTTGATGCCGTGTTGGTCAATGGTACGGCCGGGGAGAGGGTCAAGCTGCTGGAGGGGATTCCCTATCAGTTGCTGGCCCAGACCGCTCTGCGCTCGGACAAGGGGCAACTACTGACTCTGGTGACAGGATTACGGTGCCATTAAGCCATCTATTCCCATTCAGGGGCACTGTATGAGGCAATATGGCCGTGTGGTGACGGTTCCGCTCTTCCCGGCCTAGCGTCGGGCTGACAGCGGGTTTGCAACCCTTGGTGATAAGCGAACTTCACGATGCGGCCATCTCGCAGGTGGCTAATGAATGGGATAGATGGGGTGTGAGGGGCCGCGACCGCTATGGGTTGCAGGAACTTCACCCAGCCGGATTGGTGGATTGCAAAGATAAAAAAACCGATGCCTTGGCATCGGTTTTTTTATTACCGGTTTATCCGTATCACTCAGCCACGGCCGAGGCGGTTCTCCGGGTAGTTCTTGGCCAGCACTTCGCGGGCATGCTTGGCCAGCTGCGGCATCTTCAGGGCGTCGTAAGACTCGACCATGATCTCCAGTGCCTTCTCGGTTTCGGCTGTGTCGGGGTAGGTCTCGACAATCAGCTTGGCCCGGTTGGCGGCCGCGACCAGTGCATCACGCTTCACGTAATACTCGGCCACGCTCAGGTCATATCGGGCCAGACGATTCTTCAGGCCAATCATGCGAGCGCGGGCATCGGCGGCATAGACGCTGTTGGGGTAGTTTTGCAGCAGGGTCTTGAAATCCTGGAATGCCTGACGGGCATAAGCCGGGTCTTTGTCGTCACGACCGATACCGAACAGGCTCTGGAAGAAGTTGTAATCCGCCGCCATGTTGGTCAGGCCGCGCATATAGAATACGTAATCGATATTTTTATGCGCCGGATTGAGGCGGATAAAACGGTCGATATTGGCGATCGCCTGAGCGGTATCATCCTGCTTGTAGTAGGCATAGATGAGGTCAAGCTGTACCTGGTTAGAGTAGGCGCCGAACGGGTAGCGAGAGTCCAAAGCCTCAAGTAATTCAGTGGCTTGCACGTAATTGCCAACGTCCAGTTTGAGGCGTGCTTTCTGGTACAGGGTCTCCGGCGGTTCGTCGGGTACCTTGGGTTTGGTGCTGGAACAGCCTGTGATCAAGGTAGCGACCAAGGCGAGCGACATCAGCAGGTGAGACTTCTTTCCCATCAACAACATCCGGTCCATTTCCACGAAATTGGCAAAGTATCCGTTATGCTTGGCTAAAAGAAAAGCTAGAATACCCGGATTATTTCGAATTGATACCCCCCGCTCAAGAGACCATACATGAGCCAGCATATTGAACTGACAGGCGAATTCCAGGATCACCAATTCGGGCAGCGACTCGACCAGGCCCTGGCCGAATTGTTTCCAGACTACTCCCGCACCCGCATCAAGGAGTGGATTTTACAGGACAGAGTGACCCTGGACGGTCAGGTTGCCAACACCCCGCGCGAGAAGATTTTGGCCGGGCAGCAGGTGCATGTGAATGTCGAGCTGGAAGATGATACTCGCTGGGATGCCCAGGATATCGAGCTCAACATCGTTTATGAAGATGAACACATTCTGGTGATCGACAAACCAGCCGGTCTGGTGGTTCACCCGGGCGCAGGCACGCCGGATGGCACCATCCTCAACGCCCTGCTGCACCGCTACCCCGGCATTGCCGAGGTACCCCGCGCCGGTATCGTGCATCGTCTGGATAAAGACACCACAGGTTTGATGGTGGTTGCCAAAACCGTACCCGCCCAGACCCATCTGGTGGAAGCGTTGCAGGCGCGCCAGATCACCCGTGAGTACGAAGCGATCGCCATCGGTCACATGACCGCAGGTGGTACGGTTGATGCGCCCATAGGCCGTCACCCGACCCAGCGTACCCATATGGCCGTGGTGCCCAATGGCCGCCCCTCTGTGACCCACTACCGGGTGCACGAGAAGTTCCGTGGCCACACCCGTCTGCGTCTGCGTCTGGAAACCGGCCGTACCCACCAGATCCGTGTCCACATGGCGCACATCAAACACCCGCTGGTGGGGGATCCCGCCTACGGTGGCCGTCTGCGCCCGCTGCGCAACGCGACCCCCGAGCTGACCGAGGCGCTGCGCAACTTCCATCGTCAGGCGCTGCACGCCACCATGCTGCAGCTGGCTCATCCCATCACGGGTGAAGTGATGCAGTGGCACTCCCCCACGCCGCAAGACATGGTGGCGCTGATGGAGGTGCTGCGTGCCGACACCCTCGCCAATCCGGATGAATTGGTCTGGAAATAGTGGCTTGATTGAGGCACTGCACTCCTGAATAGCCCTCGCCAACCTGGACGAGCTGGTCTGGAAAGGGTGATGAATCTGGCGGTATTGCGACAACTTCTGCCGTAACCCGCCGATACAGCGCGTAGCACACAGAACCTTGAAACGGGGCGTCTTGACTGGTTGCAGCCAAGCGCCCCGTTTCCATTTGAACGATAGAGCGTGAAGGAGTGAGCAATGAAATGGATTGAACCCGACTGGCCGGCGCCAGCACGCGTCCGGGCTCTTTCGACCACCCGTGACGGTGGTGTCAGCGAAGGGGTCTTTGCCGGTCTCAATCTGGGGGCCCACGTGGGGGATGAACCGGCTCGCGTCGAGGCAAATCGTGCCCGCTTGCAGCAGGCCGCCGAAATCCCTGGCACCCTCAACTGGCTCAATCAGGTGCACGGCACCGTCGTTCATCCGGTCAGCAGCCATTATGAGCAGGCGCCGGATGCCGATGCAGCCTGCGCCCATGAGGCGGATCAGGCCTGCATCGTGATGACTGCTGACTGTCTGCCGGTGTTGTTCTGCGATCGGGCCGGTACCGTAGTGGCTGCCGCCCACGCGGGCTGGCGTGGACTGAAAGAGGGCGTGCTGGAGGCGAGTATCGCTGCCATGGGTTGCGAGCCGGGTGAGATCCTGGCCTGGCTTGGCCCAGCCATCGGCCCCACAGCGTTTGAAGTGGGTGGCGAGGTGCGCGAAGCCTTTATGGCTGAGCAGGCTGAAGCAGAAGCGGCGTTCGTCCCTTCGTCCAACGATGGCAAATGGTTGGCGGATATCTACCAGCTGGCGAGGTTGCGCCTCGCCCGCGCCGGTGTCACCGCCGTCTATGGCGGCGAATACTGCACCTTCAGCGATAGCGAGCAGTTCTACTCTTATCGTCGCGACGGCCAGACCGGCCGTATGGCCTCCCTCATCTGGTTGGCCCGCTAAGCAATCACCCGCCAACTAATACCCCGTCTCTCTCAAGAACAGATCCGTATGAGAGAGGCGGGGATCCTGCCCTCTCCCCGCTTTGCAGAAAAAATAACCAGCCCATGCCCTTGAAATAGCCCGTACGGGCCTCATCTTTCATCTCAGAAAGTTATGTTGTTTGCCGCGCAAGCGGCGTCTGCCTGTTTGAAGGGGGAGTGCAATGCGCCTCGATCGCCTTACCAGCAAATTCCAGATTGCTATTTCCGATGCCCAGTCTCTTGCGCTGGGTCGTGACCACCAATTCATCGAACCCGTTCACCTGATGACCGCGTTGGTCAATCAGGATGGCGGCTCCATCCGTCCGTTGCTCACCCTGACCGGGATGGATATCAACGCCCTGCGCTCCCGTCTCGGTGAGGAGCTGGATCGCCTGCCGCGCGTCAGCGGCGTGGAAGGGGACGTGCAGCTCTCCAACGGCCTCGGCCGCCTGCTCAACGTCTGCGACAAACTGGCCCAGCAGCGCAAGGATCAGTTCATCTCCTCCGAACTGTTCGTGCTGGCTGCCCTCGACGACAAGGGAACGCTGGGCGAGCTGTTGCGCGCTCAGGGGCTGACCAAGGAAAAACTCGAAGCGGCCATCGACAAGGTGCGTGGCGGCAAGAAGGTGGAAGATGCCAACGCCGAGGAGAACCGTCAGGCGCTGGAGAAGTACACCATCGATCTGACCGAGCGGGCCGAACTCGGCAAGCTCGACCCGGTGATCGGCCGTGATGATGAGATCCGCCGTACCATTCAGGTGCTGCAACGCCGCACCAAGAACAACCCTGTGTTGATCGGTGCTCCCGGTGTCGGTAAAACCGCCATCGTCGAGGGGTTGGCCCAGCGCATCATCAACGGCGAAGTGCCGGAAGGGCTCAAAAACAAGCGGGTGCTGTCGCTGGACATGGGGGCGCTAGTAGCGGGGGCCAAGTATCGCGGTGAGTTTGAAGAGCGGCTCAAGGCCGTGCTGACCGATCTCGCCAAGGAGGAGGGCAACGTCATCCTCTTTATCGACGAGCTGCACACCATGGTCGGCGCCGGCAAGGGCGAAGGGGCAATGGACGCGGGCAACATGCTCAAACCTGCGCTGGCCCGTGGCGACCTGCACTGCGTCGGCGCCACCACCCTGGATGAGTACCGTCAGTACATCGAGAAGGATGCCGCGCTGGAGCGCCGTTTCCAGAAGGTGCTGGTGGAAGAGCCGAGCGTGGAGGACACCATCGCCATCCTGCGCGGCCTGAAAGAGCGTTACGAGCTGCACCACCATGTGCAGATCACCGACCCCGCGATTGTGGCGGCGGCCCAGCTGTCGCACCGCTACATTGCGGATCGTCAGTTGCCGGACAAGGCCATCGACCTTATCGACGAGGCGGCAGCCAGCATCCGGTTGCAGATCGATTCCAAGCCGGAGGCGCTCGATCGTCTCGAGCGGCGCATCATCCAGCTCAAGCTGGAGCAGCAGGCGCTGATGAAGGAGGACGATGACGCCAGCCGCAAGCGTCTGGAGCTGATCAATCAGGAGATTGGCGAGAAGGATCGGGAATACAACGAGCTGGACGAGGTATGGAAGGCCGAGAAGGCCGCCCTCGCCGGCACCCAGCATATCAAGGCTGCGCTGGAGCAGGCCCGTCAGGATCTCGATGTGGCGCGCCGGGCAGGCGACCTGGGTCGGATGTCCGAGCTGCAATATGGCCGCATTCCGGAGCTGGAGAAACAGCTGGATCTCGCCACTCAGGCCGAGATGCAGGAGACCAGTCTGCTGCGCAACCGCGTCACCGACGTGGAGATCGCAGACGTCTTGGCCCGCTGGACCGGTATTCCGGTCGCCCGCATGTTGGAAGGGGAGCGCGACAAGCTGCTGCGGATGGAAGATCAGCTGCACAGCCGGGTGATTGGTCAGGAGGAGGCGGTCGATGCGGTCTCCAACGCCATTCGTCGCTCTCGTGCCGGTCTCTCCGATCCGAATCGCCCCATCGGCTCCTTCCTGTTCCTGGGGCCCACCGGGGTGGGCAAGACCGAGCTGTGCAAGGCGCTGGCGGAGTTCCTGTTCGATACCCAGGATGCCATGGTGCGGATCGATATGTCCGAGTTTATGGAGAAACACAGCGTGGCCCGTCTGGTGGGGGCGCCTCCCGGATACGTGGGTTATGAAGAGGGTGGTTATCTGACCGAGGCGGTGCGCCGTCGTCCCTACTCGGTGATCCTGCTGGACGAGGTGGAGAAGGCGCATCCGGATGTGTTCAACATCCTGTTGCAGGTGCTCGATGATGGCCGTCTGACAGATGGTCAGGGTCGGACCGTCGATTTCCGTAACTCGGTGGTGATCATGACCTCCAACCTCGGGTCGGATCTGATTCAGGAGCACCACTCAGAGAAGGATTACGACGAGATGAAGGCCATGCTGATGGATGTGCTGACCCGCAGTTTCCGGCCGGAATTTATCAACCGGATCGACGAGACCGTGGTGTTCCATCCGCTTGGCGAGGATCACATCAAGTCCATCGCCCGGATCCAGCTCAAGAGCCTGATGGGCCGACTGGAGGCTCAGGGTTACGAGGTGGAGGTGAGCGAAGCGCTGCTCGAGAAGCTGGTGCATGCCGGGTTCGACCCCGTCTACGGGGCGCGGCCTCTCAAACGGGCGATCCAGCAGAAGGTTGAGAACCCGCTGGCGCAGGCCCTGCTCTCCGGCCGCATCGTGCCGGGCAAAAAACTGGTGCTGGGGGCCGACAGCAACGGCCTCACCATGACCCAGTAACGGGATTGTCGATGAAAAACGCAGGCCTTGTGCCTGCGTTTTGTTTTCAGGGGAAGCGAGATGCTGAAGTTTTCCGTGCTGGTGGATGACGACGTTCATCTGCCAGGCTGTCTGCCCGAGCGAAGGTTGGCGCTGCTGCTGGAGTGTGACGGCCTCAGGGTGCTGTTTGATAGCGGCCGTGGCCGGGCGCTGTGCCACAACGCCGCCGTGATGGGGATCGATCTCGCCTCGCTCACCCATGTGGTGCTCTCCCACGGTCATTATGACCATGTGGGCGGGGTCGGCTCGCTGCCCGTCTATCCAAGACCCATCCCGCTCATCGCCTGTCCGGACGTGTTTTGCGAGCGGGGCTACTTCCTGTCGCTGCCCTTCTGGCGACGCAACCTCTATCGCCTGTCGGGGGCGCTGGCTCGGGAGTCGCTGCCGGCCAGAGGTTTGCTCCCCCATTGCTCGGCCGAGCCGGTGTGGCTTTCGGATCGTCTGGTGTTTCTCGGTAGCATCATGCGGCGTGACCGGGCTGCACCTTCCTTGCTTGGTTACATAGTGCGGGGCGGACGGGTAGAGAAAGATCCGATCAGCGACGACTCGGCGCTGGCCTACAAGAGTGAGCAGGGACTCATCGTCTTTATCGGCTGCGGCCACGCCGGGGTCGAGGACATCATCGAGCGGGCCAAGGAGGTGTGTGGCGACGAGCGGATCCACGCCGTCATCGGCGGCCTGCACCTGAAGTTTTCCGGCCCAGAGCGGGCGGAGGTGCTCGGTGCCTATCTGCAGGAAGAGGCGGTGGAGCGGTTGTTTGCCTGTCACTGCACCGGCAGCAGAAAGGCGGAGTTGCCGCACCAGTGCCAGATCGGGGCCGGTTTTGAGCACAGTTTTTCGGCGTAAAAAAAACGGCAATCCGAAGATTGCCGGGAGGAATGTAGTGACGCGACCTTGCGTGGGTTGAGCGGGTCGCAGGGGCAAGCCCCCGATTGCGAAGCGCGGCCACTGCTGGCCTCGCCTCTTACAGCCTGCCGGGGATGCGCTCGCTCAACCCCGACGGCCACCTGCCTGTTGCCATGCCGGCGGCGATGACGCCGGCATGGCTTTCATTCGTTACAGCATGCCTTGCACGGCGGCTTTCATCTCGGCCGGCCAGACGCCGACCTGGACTTGGCCGATGTGCTCTTTTTGCAGCAGCAGCATGGCCAGACGGGATTGGCCGATGCCGCCGCCGATGGTCTGCGGCATCCGTGCGGCCAGCAGATCCTGATGCCAGTCGTACTGCAGGCGATCCTCGTCGCCTGTGATGGCCAGCTGGCGGCGCAGCGCCTCGGCATCGACCCGGATCCCCATGGAGGAGATCTCGAAGCTGTCTTGCAGCACCGGGTTCCACACCAGGATGTCACCGTTCAGACCCGCCAGACCCAGCTCGCTGTGGCTGCTCCAGTCGTCGTAGTCCGGGGCGCGCACATCGTGGCGCTCACCGTGGGAGAGGGCACCGCCGATGCCGATCAGGAACACGGCCCCCAGCTCTTTGGCGATGGCGCGCTCGCGCCCCTTGGCATCGAGGTCCGGGTAACGGGCCAGCAGCTCTTCGCTGTGCAGGAACTGGATCTCGGCTGGCAGGAAGGGGGTCAGCTCATGTTCGGCGCAGACTGCGCGCTCGGTGGCCTTGATGGCGGCCCAGATGCCGCGCACGGTTTCCTGCAGATAGGCCAGATCGCGGCGCTCGCTCGGCATCACCTTCTCCCAGTCCCACTGATCCACGTAGACGGAGTGGATGGGGGTGAGCTTGTCTTCATCCGGACGCAGTGCCTTCATGTGGGTGTAGATCCCTTCGCCCGGGCCGAAACCGAAGCGACCCAGGGTCTGGCGCTTCCATTTGGCCAGTGAATGGACCACTTCGTAGCGGTGCTCCGGCAGGGTTTTCACTTTGACCTGCACTGCATTCTCATGGCCAGAGAGGTTGTCCTGAGTGCCATCACCGACCCGGCTCAGAATGGGGGCTTGCACCTCCATCAGACCCAGTTGTTGGGCGAGTTGGCGGGAGAACATCTCTTTGACGAAGCTGATCTGCTGTTGGCTGCGAATGTAGTGCTGTTTCATGCTGAATTCCTGTTTCAAACCCCGTTGGATGTGGTGATTTTTCAACAGATCGCCGACCAAATTCAATATTCGATAATAGAAATAGGCTTTGTGTGTTTTTTTCTTCAAAATAAGCCGTTCTTTAATGAGGTATCGTCAACGGGAGTGCAAAAAAATGCCGGAAAATTACCGGATCGATAATCTCGATCAGGCCATCCTCACCGCTCTGATGGAGAATGCGCGGATCCCTTACGCCGAACTTGCGAAACAACTGGCGGTCAGCCCGGGCACCATCCATGTGCGGGTGGAGAAGATGAAACAGGCGGGGATCATCGAGGGGACACGGGTGCAGGTTAACCCCAAGAAGCTGGGTTACGACGTCTGCTGCTTTATCGGGATCAATCTGAAGAGTGCCAAGGATTACCCCTCGGCACTGGCCAAGCTGCAGGCGCTGGACGAGGTGGTGGAGGCCTACTACACCACGGGCCACTACAGCATCTTCATGAAGGTGATGACCCGCTCCATCGACGAGCTGCAGATAGTGCTGATCAACAAGATCCAGACCATCGACGAGATCCAGTCCACTGAAACCCTGATTTCGCTGCAGAATCCGATCCTGCGGGACGTGAAACCTTGAGTCGGAGTGCATAAGGGGGGGGCGTAGAGATCCATCTCCCGTGCGAAACCCTGACCCCTTGATCAGGGTTCGATATAGGGGATGGCGTACTTGTCGTAGAGGACCTTGAGGCTGCCGTTTCGCTTCATGCGCAGCAGTTCGGCATCGTAGGCCGCCATCAGGGCGGGAGTCTGTGCATCCGCCCGTGCGCGGGCCCAGGTGTTGAAGTAGGGGCTGCTCTTGAGCGGTTTGGGCAGGTAATCGACCTTGCCCGTCAGCCCCTCCTCCTTGATTTGGGTGAAGGCGGTGACCAGCGGCATGGGCACGGTATCGATCCGTCCGGCCAGCAGTTTGCGCAGTTGCAGCTGGTTCATGGTGATCTCCTGAAACTGATAGGCCGGGTCGGTCATGGCTGCTGCCAGTTCAGGGGTATAGGAGAAATCCTTGGTCACGCCGATGCGCCAGGGTTTGAGATCGGCCAGCGTTTCGTAGCGGATCTTCATCAGGTCCGCCTTGCGCACGAAGAAGTGCCAGCTGTGGCGAAGATGGGCCTGTTGGGGATAGATGAGATAACTCTCCCGCTCTGCCTTGTAGGAGTGGGTCATCACCAGGTCGCAGGCGCCGGTTTCGGCATTGCGGGTGAGGCGGGCACCGGAGTCGGCCAGCTCGATCCGAAAGGGCGTCTCCAGCTTGTCGAAGATGGTGGTGACTATGTCTATATCGAGTCCGCGGGGTTTCTGATCGGCATCGAGATACTTGAGCGGGGGCTCCATGGTGCCGCAGATCACCAGCTCCTTGGCGGGCAATCCGAGTGGAAACAGCAACCAAAACAGGGGGATCACACGCAAACTACGTCTCCTGAGCCCGTTTGAAGATATTCCAAGACCTGATTCCAGTATATTGGATGGCACCTGATCCGTTAGAAGCGACTGTTTATGGCAAATCCTGAAATCGAGAGCCCGCTGGACGGGATCGACAAGTTGACCGTCTCGCTCTACCGCCTTGGCTTGAGTGCGGCTGCCCTGTTGCTGCTTTGCCGCGGTGCGGCGCTGCTGAGCGGGATGGCACTGCTCCCGTCGGCACAATGGTTGGTGTCGCTGGCAGTGGCAAGCGCAATATGCGGCTTCTCGCTGCATATCTACGACAAGCGGATTCGCCTGATTCTGCAGGGGTTTGGTTGGTGCGCGTTGGCCCTGGCTGCGGTGGGGGCGCCGGATGCGCTGGTGCTGGGAGCTGTGTTGGCAACGCTCTCCGGGCTGGCGTTTAAGGAGCAGTTTTGCTTCGCCATTCCCGGCATCAAGCTGGTGCCCGTATTGCTGCCGGCGTTATGGCTGCTGGAGTGGTTGCGGGTGGAGTGGGCCGCCGCACTGGTGGCGCTGGCCAAGTGGCGGATGCCCCTGCACTTCGATATCGGTGACAAGGGGCGTTACCAGATCTAGGTCTGCTGGCACACCTTCATCTGCTGGTTGAGGGCCTGCATCACCTGACGGCGGCTGATGATGCCGACCACCTTGCCCTGTTGCTGCACCGGGTAGATCTTGGGCTTGGCGTCAGCCATCTGGCGGGCCAGCTCCAGAATGCTCTCATCCGGCCCGACCGAGAGGGGCGAACGGTTCATCAGATCCTCCACCCGGGTGCGGGTATCGCAGTGGTAGCTGCCGGTGAGCAGGCTGGGAATGCAATCTTGTTCGGAAAGAAAGCCGATCAGCCGTTTCTGCTCATCCAGCACCGGCAGGCCGCCAAGACCCGATTGATGCAGGCGATCCAGCGCCTCGGCCAGGCCGAGTCCGGCAGTGAGGGAGTGGGTCAGGCGACCCATGTGGTGGTGTACTTTCAGCATGGTGGTAACTCCGCAAGAGGGGGATGCCGCCACTATGACGCGGGCGGGTAGCTCGCGACCAATGGCTTGTGCCGCAGGGATTGATAGGCACAAGCCATCGGCGGTGATCCGCTGGCAGGCGGGCTTCGTTCATGCAAGACCATGAAAGGGAAAGGAGATCGTATGCGTGCATTGGTTACGGGCTGCGGCCGTCGACTCGGATTTTATCTCTGTGAACAGCTGGTGGCAGCGGGTTGGCAGGTGACGGGCAGCTATCGCAGCGAGCGGCCGGAGCTGGCCACGCTGGCAGCACTGGGGGTCGAACTGGTGCTGGCGGATTTTGGTCGGGAAGAGGACGTTGGCAAGCTGATCGATGTGCTGGCTGCCCATCAGGATCTGGCGCTGGTGATCCACAACGCCTCGGCCTTCGAGCCGCAGGCAACTGATCCGGCGGCGCAACTGGCCCAATTCGAGCAGTTTTACCGGGTACACATGGCGGCCCCCTTCCAGCTAAACCGGGCGTTGGCCCCCCAGCTGGCCAGCAATCCCAACGCCAGCATCATTCACATCACCGATATCTATATCCATGCCCCGGCCCCCCGTTTTGCCAGCTATGTGGCGACCAAGGCGGGAGCCCATTCGCTGGCCATGAGCTTTGCCCGCGAGCTGGCGCCTGCGGTGCGGGTCAACACCATAGAGCCGGGGCCGATCCTGTTTCTCGACGAGCATGACGAGGCATGGCGCCAGCAGGTGTTGGCGAAAACACCGCTGGCGCGGGAGGGGGGACTTGAGCCCATCTGGCAGGCGGTGCAGTTACTGATGGGGAACAGTTATATGACGGGTGCCAGCATCAAGGTAGATGGCGGACGCGCTCTGGCCAACCTCTGAGGGGTTGCCGAGCACCAGCGGCCCCAGCCCGACCTGCCGGGTCAGCAAGCCCTTGCCGGGTTTGAGCTTGCCCGACTGGGCGGGGAGCGTCACTTGCAGCGCCACCTTGGGGTCATGCACCTCGCCATGGCCGTAGAGCTCTGCCAGCAGCTCCGCCAGATAGGAATCGACCTCTGCCGAGGCAAAGTCACCGCTCCTGTTGCTGGCCAGAATATCGATGTCGAGTGGCCGGTCGTGCACCTTGCAGAGCGGATCGCTGCGATCACGGCCGTGAGCCACCTCGAGGGCGACAAAGTGCTGCTTGAGGCGGGCGGCATCGAGCGGGCTCTCCACCACCAGCAGGCAGTTGAGAAAGTCGTGGCTGGAGTGCATTCCCACCGGCTTGGTGCGGATCACCGAACTCAGCCGAAGGGGACCGACGTTCTCAAACAGCTCGGCCAGCGCGCGGCTGACATGGATATGCGGGTCAATATTGGAACCAATGCTACACAGATAGAACATGCTGACCTTCCCGGGGTTGGGCTCATCTGAAATGTATACGCAGCTCACGGTTATCGGATTAACTATGGCTTAACATTGTCTTATCTATTGTGATCCGGCACTGATTGGCAGAAAGGAGGTTTGCATGAGTGTGGAGCTGAAATGGGCGCTGTTGACCGCTTCGGGTGCGCTGGCGCTGATCATGATTATCTGTCTGGCCTCTGTCGCGTTGGCGTGAATCACCACAATCCAGATAATCCAAACCGGCCTGTTGGCCGGTTTTGTTTTTCTGGGCGGTGCAGCTATGCTGGCGCACCGGTGAGAACGCAAGAGAAGAGATGATGACCAAGGTTCGCCCACGCTCCCTGCTGCAGGTGGTATTGATGGGATTCGTGCTGGTATTGATGCCGCTGGGCGGCATGATCTGGCACAACAGCACCTCCCTTGCCCACCTCAGCCAACTCACTAGCGACGAGATGGAGCGGGCGGTCAAGGATACCCGCCGCGCCACCCTACTGACGGCGCAGGCCATCGATATCGAACGCACCTTGCGCCGCTTCGCGGTGCTGGGGGATCGCCGCAGCCTCACCAGCTACCAGCAGCAACTCGACGGGTATCGGGTGTTGCTGGCAGAACATCGCAGCTCTATCTCCGACGGTCAGCTCTACAGGGGGCTCGATCAGGGGCTGGCTTGGCTCGACAGCTTGCAGGATGCCGCGCTGGCCCAGGCTGCGGTGGCGGGGGACAAGCTAGAGCTGTTTAACGATGCCAACAAGCAGCTTGAGATGGTCACCCGCAGCCGGGTTGACGAACACATGGATCGGGTGCGACTCACCATCGCCGGACTGACCAGGGAGCTCTGGTGGGTGAGCGGCGCTGTAGCGGCGCTCAGCCTGCTGATGGTCTTTATCTTCACCTACCTGATCATCCACCCGGTACGACAGATTGAGTCGCGCATCTTGAGCCTGGGGGCGGGGGTCGAGCCGGATCCAAGGCCGGTAGATGGCCCCGCCGAGCTGGTGTTGCTGGGGGAGCGGATCCTCTGGCTTTACGACAAGCTCAAGGAGCTGGAGCAGCAAAAGTACCAGTTTCTGCGTCATGTTTCCCACGAGCTCAAGACCCCGCTAGCGGTGCTGCGGGAGGGGTCGGATCTGCTCTGCGAGCAGCTGGTCGGGCCGTTGACGCCGGATCAGCTGGAGATCTGCCAGATGCTGGACGAGAGCAGTCGCCGTTTGCAAACCCTGATCGAGCGGTTGCTCGACTTCAATCGACTCACCCAGCAGGAGGCATTTGAGCTGGAATCTGTCCCCCTGCTGCCCATGCTGTCAGAACTCACCATCGAGTACCGGTTGGCATTGGAGTCCAAGCAGATCCGTGTACACTTGCCGACCGGGCCGGTTACCCTGTGGGCGGAGCCCTACCGGTTGAGACTGATCCTCGATAACCTCTTCTCCAACGCTGTCAGTTACGGCGCCAGCGGGGGCAATATCTGGATCAGGGCAGGGCAGGATGAACAGACAAGCTGGCTGGAGGTAGCCAACGAGGGGCCAGAGATCCCCGCTGCCGATCAGCAACGTATTTTTGAACCCTTCGAACAAGGCAGTACAGTGCGACAAGGTGTATTGAAAGGCTCTGGTATGGGCCTCTCTATCGCACGGGAGTCTGCCCATAGTCTCGGAGGTGAGTTGGTTCTGGTGAAAGATGAACAGGCGGATGTCTGCTTCAGGTTGACGTTGAAAAGAGAACTATGAAGATACAGCGCGTATTTCCAGCCCTGATGATGGGGTTGCTCGCGGGTTGCGCCCTGCTGCCACAGCACGAACAGCAGAACTCCACCGATATCGCTTTTGCCAAGCGGATGGAGTTTGCCAACAAGGAGATGCAGGTACGTCTGCAATACTCCGACTGGTTGCTGGCCAGTCACCCCCAGCAGCGGATGCAGGAGCGTCAACGCCTGAAAGGGGCGGATGATCTGGAGAGCCGGGTCAGTCTGGCGATGGTGGATTCCCACCCGGCCGAATCGGTGGCCAATCGTACCGCCGGGCTGGCGCGCCTGAAGCAGATGCTGCCCGAGCTGGGTCTCGATGCGCAGGCATTTTTGCGCAGCTGGATCGCCCTCGGCGAACAGCTGCTGGCTCGCGACAGCCGACGCGATGATCAAAGTCAGGAGATCCAGCGGTTGCGTCGCCAGATCGAACAGCTGACCGCCATCGATGACCAGCTCAACCAGCGCAAGCTCAACGAGCATCGTGAGGTAATACCATGAGCCGGATCTTGCTGGTGGATGATGACGTCAGTCTGCTCAAGCTGATGAGCATGCGGCTGCGCAGTCAGGGTTATGAGGTGGATACTGCCGACAGTGCGGAAGGGGCCCTCGACCTGCTGCGCCAGCAGCGGGCCGATCTGGTGCTGAGCGATCTGCGGATGGGGGGCATGGACGGTCTGGCGCTGTTCGAGCGGATCCAGGCCCAGTGGCTGGGGCTGCCGGTGATCATCATGACCGCCCACGGCACCATCCCGGATGCCATTCAGGCGACCCGCTCCGGCGTCTTCAGCTTTTTGACCAAGCCCATTGACAAGGATGAGCTGCTGGCCACCATAGAGCATGCTCTCAGCCTGACCCGGCCGAAACAGCAGCAGGAGTGGCAGTCACTGATCCTGACCCGCAATCCCCAGTTGGAACAGTTACTGATCCAGGCTCACAGCATCGCCACCATGGAGGTGCCAGTACTGATCATGGGGCCGTCAGGCTCCGGCAAGGGGGCGATGGCGCAGGCGCTGCACCAGGCCAGCCAGCGCCGCGACAAGCCGCTCCATACCATCAACTGCGCCGCCATTCCGTGGGCGTCACTCGACTTGCAGCTGTTTGGTGAAGATGGTCAGTCCGGGCTGTTCGAGCAGGCCAAGGGGGCGACCCTGTTTCTCGACGAAATTGGCAGCCTGTCGGAATCCTTGCAGGCCAAGCTGCTGCAGGTGATGGAGGAGTATGGCCAGGGCACGCCGGAGGTGCGTGTGCTCAGCTCCAGCCATCAGGATCTGGTCAAGGCGATGGAGGAGGGACGCTTTCGGGAAGATCTCTTCTATCGTCTCAACGTCGCCAATATCACCTTACCGTCTCTCAGTGCCCGCAGTGAAGACATTCCGCTGCTGGCCAGACAGGCGCTGGATGATTATCGCTGCCGCCACAGCGACTGCGCCGCGATGGGCTTCTCGCCGGAGGCGCTGGCGATGTTGGCCGCAGCTGCCTGGCCCGGTAACGTGCGTCAGCTCTGCAATCTGGTGGAGCAACTCGCCAGCCTCTGTTGCAGCCCGGTGATCGGGGTCTCCATGGTGGAGTCCGCCCTGAGCGGCGGCGGTGGTGGCATCCCTTCCTTCAATGAGGCTCGTGCCGAATTCGAGAAGGAATATCTGATCCGTTTGCTGCGCACTACCGAGGGCAACGTGACTCTGGCGGCCAACCTGGCGGGTAGAAACCGCACCGATTTTTACAAGTTATTGAATCGGCACGGTATCGAAGCAGCAAACTTCAAATCGAAGGGATAAATCAGGCGGGATCAACCACAGCCGGAGCGGCATCGGCTTTTTGGGTTTTATGGGAGAGCCAGAGGCCGCTCGCCTTCATCAGGTAACCGAACAAGGCGCCAATGATGAGGGAGGGCAGGATCAGCCGCCACTCGCCAGCCGCCCCGAAGGTGGCACAGCAACCGGCAAAGGTGCCGGGAATGTAGCCGAGCCACTGCTGCTTGGCCTGTACGCACATCAGGGTTGCGACCACCCCCGTCATCACGTAACCCGCCACACCCGCTCCCCACAGACTGTCGCCATGGATCAGCAGCAGTGCCCACAGCATGCCGCTGGTGTTGCAGAAGATGGTCTGCAGCAGCGCCTTGTAGCCGCCGCTTGACGCGAAATAGCTGGTGCAGCCGAGAAAGCCGACCCAGGAGATAAGGCCGAACGCGACGGCAATCCAGCCCCAGACGGCGGAGAGAATTCCAGTAGTGATGGCGATGGCGATCAGTGGGCTCATGGGGGCGACTCTTCAGTTGGCTTCGCAAAATGGGCAGCCTACCCCCGGCAATTGGGGCGGCAAGCGGGGGCCGAATTGTGTGTGATCTTCATCACCCTTTTCAACTCAGGAATACGCTTGCGCTCGCGAAAAAAATTCATTGGTGACCGGCCTGACAGTCGGCCATAGTTAGAGGCCCTGTCCTGCTCATGGAGTGAGTCTGATGGCGCCAAATGTGATCGTTCCCCTGCTGGTGTTCGTAGTCCTGTTTCTGGTCGGCACCATGGCCAAGGCACTGCCCCTGCACCACATGATGTAAATTTGTGTGAAATAAAAATCTGCCGGGGCGGGTCTTATCCATACTGCCTCACTCAGCCCCGGGAGTTTTTAATGTTGATCAAGCGTCGTACCGCCCACCCCCTCACCGAACAGGATGTTACCCCGGAAGCCGTCTATCAGGACCGCCGCCTTATTCTCAAGGGGCTGGGTCTGGGCGCAGCCACCCTGGCGTTCCCCACTCAGGCCGGAGTGCTCGACCTGCTGCGCGGTAAAGAGGATGCCCCCCAATTAGCTACCAAACCGCTCAACAGCAAGCCTGCGGAGCGCCCGGCCAATCTGGTGCTGACACCGGAAGAGAAGGCCACCAGTTACAACAACTTCTATGAGCTCGGCACCGACAAGTCCGACCCGGCTCGCAACGCACATTACCTCAAGCCCGAACCCTGGACCCTCAAGGTGGAGGGGGAGGTGGCCAAGCCCTTTACCCTCGATGTGTGGGACCTCATCAACAAAAGCGAGCTGGAGGAGCGGATCTACCGGCTGCGCTGCGTTGAAGCCTGGTCCATGGTACTGCCCTGGAACGGCATCTCGCTGGCGGAGATTATCCGCCGTGCCGAGCCCACCAGTCGCGCCAAGTTTGTCGCCTTCGAAACCCTGTTTGATCCGAAACAGCTGCCGGGGCAGGCCTCCAGTTTGGGGGGCGGCATCGAGTATCCCTATGTGGAGGGGCTGCGTATCGACGAGGCGATACACCCTCTCTCATTCCTTGCGATGGGGCTCTACGGCAAGACCCTGCCCGCCCAGAATGGCGCGCCGATCCGGCTGGTAGTGCCGTGGAAGTATGGCTTCAAGAGCATCAAGAGCATCGTCTCGATCCGGCTGGTAGAGGAGATGCCGCCCACCACCTGGAACCTGCTGGCTCCCAACGAATATGGCTTCTACGCCAACGTCAACCCGCAGGTGGATCACCCGCGCTGGAGCCAGGCAAGCGAGCGTTTCATCGGCGAGGGAGGAGTGTTTGGCGCCAAGCGTCAGCCGACCCTGATGTTCAACGGCTATGGTGACGAAGTCGCCTCGCTCTATCAGGGGATGGATCTGCGCCAATGGTACTGAGATTGAAACCGGCCCATATCAGCGGCTTGCGGGCGCTGGTGCATCTGTGCTCCCTCGGCTTCCTGCTCTGGCTGGTTTTTGCCATCCCGGCAGGCCTGCTGGGGGGCGATCCGGTGCCCGAGCTCATCCACTACCTCGGCAAGGGAGCGCTCAATCTGCTGCTGCTCACCCTGTTGGTCTCGCCGCTGGCCAAGCGCTGGCGGCAGGGGCAGCTCATCAAGCTGCGCCGCCCCCTCGGGCTCTGGTGTTTTGCCTGGGCGCTGCTCCACTTCATGGCGTGGCTGGGGCTGGATCTGCAGTTTGACTGGGGGCTGATTGGCGGCGAGCTGGTCAAGCGCAGCTACATAGTGGTGGGGATGGTGGCCCTGCTGCTGCTGGCCGCCCTCAGCATCACTTCGCTGCCCGCATTGCAGCGCAGCATGGGCGCTGCATGGCAGAAGCTGCACAACTGGGTCTATGCCATCGCCCTGCTGGTGCCGGTGCACTACTGGTGGTCGCTCAAGAGCGGTTGGGGGGAGCCCCTCATCTACCTGCTGCTGGCCTGCGCCCTGCTCTGGCCGAGGCGGGAGAAGCTGCTGCGCCCCATGCGGGGACGCTGGAATGCAAAAGAGGCCTAATCGGCCTCTTGTTGTTTGATCTCGCCAGTGTAGGCATCGACGATGAGATGCACCTTCTGATCCTGGCGATTGAGGGTTTTGACCTCGAATTTGTCCCCTTCCAGCTCCACTTCCCGAATGTCGTGATACCCTTGCGCCAGCAGGAGTTTGACCAGCCCGGCCATGTCGAGACGGCTCTGGGCCGCCCAGCTTGTGGCACTCAACAGGCAAAGGATCAGCAGGAAACTGCGCGGGATCATATTCATTCCGGATTCATGGCTGGCAGACTATAAACGCCATTATGTTAGGTTTTTGGAGATGAATCATCCATGAATAGAGCGCTCCCTCTGCTTGGGTTATTGCTGCCGTTGCTGGCACAGGCGGTCACGCCTGATGAAGCCATGCTGCAGCAAGCTGTCCATGAGGGACGGGTTCGGCCCTTCCATGAAATGATGGAGGTGGCGGCCAGATTGCCGGTGCGGGTGTTGCGGGTGGATCTGGGAGAAGAGGATGGTATCTGGCTCTATGAACTGCGAGTCATCGATCGGGAAAACAGCGTGATCAAGGTAGCCTATCGGGCCGACAACCTTGAGCTGGTGTGGGCCAAGGGCCACCATCTGGAGCGGTTGTTCGAACCACCAAAGCCCCCGGTCGAGGATGATGAATAACCCCTGTGTGGAAGCCTGTTCATGCGAATTCTGATTGTTGAAGACGAAAAAATTCTGGCTGGTCAGCTGGCCGAACAGCTGCGCCTCTCCGGCTTTGTCACCGACCTCTGCCACGACGGCAACGAGGCCGGTTTCCTCGGTGAGACCGAACCCTATGACGCCATCATTCTCGACCTCGGCCTGCCTGGGCGCGATGGCCTGAGCGTGTTGAAGGAGTGGCGCAGCAAGGGGATCGATACGCCGGTGCTGGTGCTGACCGCCCGTGGCCAACTGCACGAGAAGATTGAGGGGCTAAACGCCGGTGCCGATGACTACCTCACCAAGCCGTTCCAGGTGGCCGAGTTGGTGGCGCGGGTCCATGCGCTGGTGCGCCGGGCAGCAGGCAACGCCAGCTCCGTGCTGGAGATTGGCGGGGTACGGCTCGATATGGCAGCGTCGCAGGTGTGGTACGAAGGGACCCCTATCAAGCTGACCGCTCACGAGTTCCGGGTGCTGGGTTACCTGATGCAGCATCGGGGCAAGGTGGTGTCGCGCAGCGAGCTGATCGACCACATCTACGCTCAGGATTTTGACCGCGACTCCAATACCGTGGAGGTGTTCATCGGCCGGATCCGCAAGAAAACCAACCCCGATCTGATTGAGACAGTGCGCGGCCTCGGGTACCGGATCAACGAATGAGGCTGGTGAGAACCCTGCGGGGGCGACTGGTCGCCATCGCGCTGGTCTGGTGCGGGCTGTTTCTGTTCGCCACCGGTTTCAGTCTGCAGACCATGATGCGCAACTATTGGCAGGAGGCGGAGGCCGACGGCCTTCGCCTGCAGCTCTATGATCTGCTCTCCCGGCTGGAAGTGGCCAAAACCGGTCTGCCGGTGGTCACCGGCTCCCTCTCCGATCCCCGTTTCAATCAACCCTACTCCGGCTACTACTGGCAGCTGGAGCTGGGCCGCGATGTGGTGGGGCGCTCCCGTTCCCTGTGGGATACCAACCTGAAGAGCGACGGCCTCAAGTCGGCGTTTGGCGATCCCGACCTCTTCGTCGGCAAGGGGCCCAACAAGGAGCCGCTGCTGATCATGACCCGCACCGTGCTGCTACCCGGTTCGGATCGGGTGTTCACTCTGGTGATGGCCAAGGACAGCAGCGCCCTGACCCAAACCCTCAACAAGACCCGCATCAGCCTGTTCCTCGGTCTCGGCTTTGCCGCCGCCGGTCTGGTGCTCGGCTTCATGTTCCAGATCGTCTACGGCTTGCGGCCGCTGCACCTGCTGCGCCGCGAACTGGGGCGGGTTCACGAGGGTCATCAGGAGGGCTTCCGGCTGCGCTATCCGCTGGAGATCCAGCCGCTGGTGGAGGATATCAACCGGCTGCTGCACCACTACGGCGAGCTGCTGCAGCGGGCGCGATCCCACACCGGCAATCTGGCCCACGCCCTCAAGACGCCGCTCAGCATCATGCGCAATCAGGTGGCCCAGTTGCCACCGGAGGATCAGGCCGCCATCGGCGAGCAGCTCGACCAGATCCAGCGCCATATCGATTACCACCTCGGCAAGGCGCGGGTGACCGGCGCCGCCAAGATCCTCGGGGTGTCGACCCCGGTGCGGGCGCGGGTGGAGTATATCTGCCGCGCCTTCTCCCGCCTCTATCCGGGCAAGACGGTGGATCTGCAAGTGCCCGCCAATCTGGCGGTCGGGGTGGAGGAGCAGGATTTCGATGAGATGGTAGGCAACTTGCTGGAGAACGCCTTCAAGTGGTCTGCCAGCGAGCTGCGCATCTCCAGCGCCGAGCTGGGGGGCTGGATCACCTTGCGTATCGAGGATGACGGCCCCGGTATGAGCGAAGATCAGATCGCCAAGGCGGTGCTGCGCGGGGTGCGGCTCGACGAGAAGGTGCCGGGCTCGGGCTTGGGTCTCAACATCGTCTCCGATCTGGCGGAAGCCTATCGGGGCAGTTTCATCATGGGCCGCGCCGAACTGGGCGGTCTGGCCGCCTCCCTCTCGTTGCCCAAGGTGGCAAGAGTCGAGAGCTAGGCATAACATATGGCATTTGTTTTAGCCTGAGGAAGAGAAGCATGACCGACGATCCGTGGGCACTGTGTCACCTTGACGATTCGTTTGATGCCTCTGTGCTGGGGGTCAAGGGCGCCCAGATCCAGTGGTTTGAAGACAGGGATGGCCTGATCGCGTTCCTTCTGGAAGATTTTGTCGACTTGCTGGCCGATGTGGGCGAGCTGGACGAGGAGCAGACCGAGCAGGCGCGCGAGCGCTTCACCCTGCTGGTGGAGCAGAGCTTCGACGATCGCACCCTGATGGATGCCATCAACGATCTCGCCTCCGGGCTGCGCCGCATCGCCTGGTTGGGGCCGCTCTCGGAGCTGGCCGAGATCAGTGACGAGTTTGCCTCCGGCCTGCGCCGCTATTTCTGGAGCCAGTACGACGGGGACGAAGATGACCCGGACGCCTGGGTGCCGGAAGAGCTGTGGCCACAACTGGTGGAGTGCGCGCAGGAGTATATGGAGGAAGGGGAGTTCTAAACCCGTCCCGACCATGCCTGCGCTTTGGCAGACAGATAAAGAAACGGCGCCTTGATGGCGCCGTTTTTATTGGGTGGCAATCGCCTTAGCCGTTGGCCGGTACCGCGTGGGCGGTGTTGGCTAGCACAGGGCCTGTGTACTTCTCGATTTGCAGCTGAGCCATGTGGCCGCAGTTGCCCTGTGCCAGACTGGACGAGCCTTCGTCGAAGGTGAGGCAGTTGACGTTGCCGTTTTTGCAGATGCTGCCCGCTTCGCCCGGCTTGGCCGGGTCGTACCAGGCCCCTTCGCAGATCCGCACCACCCCTTGGCGCACATCCTCGGAGAGCAGGGCGCCCACCAGGATCTGGCCGCGCTCGTTGAAGGCTCGCACCAGATCCCCCTGGGCGATGCCGCGAGCCTTGGCGTCGGCGGGATGGATCATGATCGCCTCGCGGTCGGCGATGGCGAACTTGTCCCGCAGCGGGGTGTTGTCGAGCTGGGAGTGCAGCCGCTGGGTCGGGTGGGAGGTGTTGAGCGACAGCGGATAGCGCGCCGCCACTTCACTCTTCACCCACTCCCTGGGCTCATACCACTTGGGATGGCCGGCGCAGTCGGCGTAACCCATCCCCGCCACCGTGTTGGAGAAGATCTCGATCTTGCCGGACGGGGTACCGAGCGGGTTGAGCAGCGGGTTCTCGCGAAAATCGGCGTGACGGATCCACTGGCGGTTGGCCTCCGGGATCGGGAAGCGGATGTAGTTGTTGGATTCCCAGAACATATTGAACGGCGGCAGCGCCACGCGGGCGCCGCGGGCCTGTGCCGCCATGCCGTCGTACATCTGCTTGAGCCACAGCATCTCGTCCTTCCCTTCGGTGTACTGCTCCTGCACGCCCAGCTTGGCGGCGATGGCGCTGAAGATGTCGAAGTCGTTGCGGGCTTCAAACTGGGGCGGTACGCACTGGTGCATCGGGAACACATAGCGCTGGGAGTAGTCGCCACCCATCTCCAGATCATTGCGCTCGTAGCTGGTGGTGACCGGCAGCACGATATCGGCGTGCTTGGCGGTGGCAGTCCAGTAAGGCTCGTGGACGATCACGGTCTGCGGCTTGCGCCACGCCTGCAGCAGGTTGTTGGTGTCCTGATGGTGGTGGAAGGGGTTGCCGCCCGCCACGTAGACCAGCTTGATGTCCGGATAGGTCACCTTGCGGCCGTTGAAGTCGATGGTCTTGCCCGGGTTGGCGAGACAGTCGGCAATGCGGGCCACCGGGATCGGGGCCGGGCTGTTCTTCGGTGCGTTGCCGGCGGAGATGCCCGCCAGAATGCCGCCTTTGGCGGTGGGGCTGCCACCGGAGGAGTAGTGGTAGCTGAAGCCGTAGCCGCCGCCCGGCAGGCCGATCTGGCCCAGCATGGAGGCCAGAGTGACCAGCATCCAGTTGGGCTGTTCGCCGTGCTGCTGACGCTGCATGCCCCAACCGGCCATGATCATGGTGCGCTTGGCGGCCATGTCGAGGGCCAGCTGGCGGATCACCTTGGCATCGACGCCGCATACAGTGCTCGCCCACTCGGCGCTCTTCGGCTGACCGTCATCCTTGCCGAGCAGATAGGCGAGGAACTTGTCGAAGCCGACGGTGTAGCGATCGAGGAAGGCCTGATCGTGCTTCTTCTCGCTGTAGAGGGTGTGGGCCACACCCAGCATCATGGCCACGTCGGTGTAGGCGTTCGGGGCAATCCACTCGGCGCCGACCAGCTTGGCGGTCTCGTTGTAGACCGGATCGATGCTGATGACGCGGGTGCCTTTTTCTTTTAGCGCCTTGAAGCCAGCCTGACCTTCGTGATCCGGCATGTTCCAGCTGTTCTTCAGGGTGACCTGAGCATTGACCCCCCACAGCACCACCAGTTCGGCGTTTTCCACCACGTTGGGCCAGGCGGTCTGCTGCTCGTACACCTCGATGGAGCCCATCACGTGGGACATGATCACCTGAGCCGCACCGGTGGAGTAGTCACCGGCATAACCGGTGAAGCCGCCGGAGAGGTTCATCAGGCGGTGCAGCAGGGTGCGGCTGTTGTGGAACATGCCGACACTCTTCCAGCCGTAGGAACCGGCGTGGATCGCCTGCGGGCCGAAGTCAGACTGGACGCGCTGGATCTCGCCGGCCACCAGTTCAATGGCTTTCTCCCAGCTCACCCGCACCCACTCGTCGGCGCCGCGCAGCTCCGGCTTGGCGCCCGGGCCGTGCTCCAGCCAACTCTTGCGTACCATGGGGTATTTGATGCGGTTCTTGGCGTGGACTTGGAACGGCGCCATGTCGATGAGATCGTTTGGCGCCGGATCATCGGCCACCGGCTGGACGCGCACCATGCGGCCATCTTCGACGATCGCCTCGAAAGCACCCCAGTGGGCGCCAGTCAGAATGCCCTTCTGGGCGGGCACCAGGGTCGGGAACTGACTCAATGCGGTGCTGATGGCTTGCGCCAGCGCACTCTTGGGAAAAATGCCGCCGAGCAGGGGCAGGGCTGCGCAGGCGCCGAGCCCCTTGAGCAGGTTGCGGCGGGACAGATTGGTCTTCTTGTCATTGAAAAAAGTCATAACGGTTTTCCTCTGTGCCAGCCTTAGTGGGCCGCGCTCATGTCACTGGCGTGTTTCTGGACATACTGGGTCAACATGCGAGCCTGTTCCGGGGTCAGGGAGGTACGAGATTCCATCCCCTTGATGACGCCGATCCACTGGTTGGCATTGAAGTGATCCAGCGCGGTGAGGCCGTGGCAGCCGGTACAGTTGTTGGACATCAGGGTGGAGGCGTATTGCCACAGCTTGCCCTGATCGCCGATGAGCTGGCTTTGGTCGACCCAGGCGGTCAGCTTGACCTGATGCCAGGTGAGGTTGGTGGCGCTGTCGGTTTCGCTCTGGCCGGTGACCAGTGCTTTCTTGGCGGCATCGCCGACCAGTACGCTGAGGATCCGTTTGCCCGGTGCGGCGTAGAACACTTCGCTCACACCATCCTGTTGCCAGCCTTCGATCTGCACCTTGGCGCGGCCGTTTTCGTTGGCCAGCACTTCCACCTTGGTGGAGGGCATCAGGGTGCCTTCGTCGGTCTTGGCGGCAGCATCGAGGAACAGCGGGGTGGTGGCGATGGCGTAACGGGTGGTGACGTTGGCCGGGGTCTGGGCCGCAGCCTGCGCCAGCTCGCTGGCACCGGCGGCAGCCAGGCCGCTCATGTCAGGCATGATGTGAGCGACACCGCGGTGGCAGTCGATACAGGTCTGGCCTTCCTTGATGGCGACCGGGTGCTCGGCACGGGCATTGGGGCGCTGGGCCAGAATGTCCATCGCCTCGTAGCTGTGGCAGCTGCGGCAGGTGGCGGAGTCGTTGGCTTTCAGCTCGTCCCAGACGGACTGGGCCATCCGCAGCTTGTGGGCTTCATACTTTTCCGGGGTATCCAGCGTGCCGATCGCCTCGTGATAGATATCCTTCACGGCGCGGATCTTGGTCCACAGGTAGGAGGTGGGGTCGCCCGGGATGTGGCAGTCGGCGCACTCGGCGCGGATTCCCTTGGTGTTCTGGAAGTGGACACTGCTCTGATACTCGGCGAGCGGAGTCTGCATGGAGTGGCAGGAGACGCAGAATTCGGTGGAGCTGGTCTTGTGCAGCACGGTCACGGTGACACCCAGTGCCGCGACACCCAGCAGGGCCCCGAGCAGCAGGAGCCAGAACCAGGTTTTTCTTATCAGTTTTCCAATCATGGCGGCGTTTTCCTACGGTCAATAATTACCTACATAGTACTAGTCCAATAGTAGTAGTAATGATAGGGATAAGGCGTTGACCTCCATCATGGTTTATATTTTTGATTGTTGTCACATCTTGTCTTTTGTTTTGTTTTTGACATATTTATCGAATTAAATTCAGTTGTTTTCTGTTTTATTTATTTGTGCACTTTCCGCGACAGCTGTTAGCCCCCTCGCAAAACCCCACAAGATTCGCTGATATAGTGAGCAGTGAGCCTCAACGGAGTGTCGCTGATGAGCCCTTTCTCACTGCTGTGTGTCGCCGCCAACGTGCAACTGCTGGCCGAATTCGAACAGGAGTTGGCTCCGCTGCTCGGCCATTTCGCGCTGGTGGTGGTAGTCGGTCAGGGGTCGGCGGAGCTGGCCTTGGATGAGCTGGATCGCAAGGGGCAGCCACCCGCCGTGGTGGTGTGTGACAGCGAGCTGGGGGATGGGCGAGGGGCCGATTTTCTGATCCGCCTCGGCAGCCGTCACGAGGCGTGCCGCAAGATCCTGCTCGGCAGCCAGCCGGAGATGAAATCGATCATCGAGGCGGTGAACCTCGGTCGTCTCGACTACTACCTGCAACGCCCCTGGCGCGATGGCAGCCTGCGCCGGGCGGTGATCGAGCAGGCGAGCCACTTTGTATTGCAGCGTCCTGAGGCGGACCTGCTGAGCTATGCCGCCGTGCTCGACAACCAGAAGCTGCTGCGAGCCCATGTCGATCGCCAGTTGGCTGCCTATCGGCAGGGCTTTATGGATTACACCCACTGCAGCGATGAAGAACTCTCCCGGGTGGTGATCGACGGCCTCTATCAGTTTTTCGAGGGCAATGACGAGGAGCGGGTCTGTCGCCACTACAGCCCGGGCCATGTGCTGACCCGCGAGGGGGAGCCCAACAGCTTTCTCTGGTTTATCGCCAAGGGGGAGGTAGTGCTGCGCAAGCGGGACGAGCAGGGGATCGATCAGGAGGTGGTGCACTACCGCACCGGCTCGCTGGTGGGGGGCATGTCCTTCGTGACCGGCGAACCCGCCTTCACCACCGGCGTGACCCTGACCGGTGCCGAGGTGATCAAGCTCGACAAGCTGCAATTCTCCCGGGTGATGCAGGCGCGCAGCGAACTGCTCCCCTCCTTTACCAACCTGCTGTTGCGCCACTTCAACCGCCGTCTGCAAAACAGCATCCGCACCGAGATGCGGTTGCAGCAGACCCTCGACTCCCTCGAAGCGGCTCATGCCCAGCTGATGGAGAGCGAGAAGATGGCGATGCTGGGCCAGCTGGTGGCCGGTGTCGCCCACGAGCTGAACAACCCGGTGGCGGCCATTATCCGTGGCAGCGAGACCTTGCGGGCCGCCATCCCCGATCTGGTCAATCTCGAGTTGCCAGCAACCATCAAGGGGCTGGGCAACCAGACCCTCTGTCAGGCGCTCTCCTCACAGCCGGTCTCGACCAGCGAGATCCGTG
Organism: Aeromonas sp. 604176; assembly: GCF_049170755.1. Lineage (NCBI taxonomy): Bacteria > Pseudomonadati > Pseudomonadota > Gammaproteobacteria > Aeromonadales > Aeromonadaceae > Aeromonas > Aeromonas sp. 604176. Next base: position 10,845 of record NZ_JAAKNE010000014.1, on the reverse strand, counting down.
ACAAGACCCGGCTGGCGGAGGGGCGCTTTGGCGATCGTCAGCAGGCGCGGCTGGCGGTGCAGATGAATCTGGATGACGAGCTGAACTGGCAGCGCTGGTTTGCCAGCCGCACCGCCGCCGAGCGGGAGGCGCTGCTCTCCCGGCTGGAGCTGTTCCAGCAGACCGGCAGCTTCCTGCGCAACATCGAGGTGTGTGCCCGTCGCATTGGCGATCTGGTCAAGAGCCTCAAGCAGTATGCCCGGCAGGATCGGGCCGAACCCTCGCTGGTGGACCTGCACGAGGGGCTGGAAGATACCCTGATGATTTTCGAAAACCGCCTCAAGCATCATGAGCTCTGCAAGGAGTACCAGCCGTTGCCGCTGGTGCGCTGTCACCCCATCGCCCTGCAGCAGGTGTGGACCAACCTGATCGCCAACAGTCTGGATGCCATGAGCGGCCCGGGGCGACTCACCATCCGTACCGGATTGCTGGATCCCGAGTGGGTCATGGTAGAGATTGAGGATAGCGGTTGCGGCATCGAGCCCGAGCTGTGGCAGCGGATCTTCGATCTCAACTTCACCACCAAGCGGGAGGGGCACTTCGGTCTCGGCATTGGCCTGAGCGTCTCGCTGCAGATAGTGCAGCAGCACCACGGCCGGATTGAGGTGGCCTCGGAGCCTGGCCGTTACACCCGGATGCGGGTCTGTCTGCCGCTGGACGGCATGGGGCAGGCAGGTTACGGGGGCGAACCTCATCACAACAAGGAGCATGCGGCCTGAGCCGTCGCCAGCATCAATCGCGCGGCGTGCCAAACCATGTCGCCAAGGAGGAGCAATGAACAAACACTATCTGATCCTGTGTGTGGACGATGAGCGGGAGGTGCTGGATGCGGTGATCCACGATCTCGCCCCGTTCCGTTCCCACTTCGAACTGGAAGCCGCCGAGAGCGTCGATGAGGCGCGTGCGGTGGTGGAGGAGTGGGAGCGCGACGGCAACAAGCTGGCGCTGATCCTCTGTGACCACATCATGCCGGGAACCCTGGGGGTCGATTTTCTGGTGGAGCTGAACCGGCGAGCCTCCACCCGTGCCAGCCGCAAATTGCTGCTGACCGGACAAGCGGGGCTGGAGGCCACCGTCGAAGCGGTCAATCGCGGCGGGTTGCACTACTACCTCGCCAAGCCGTGGAAGCTGGAGACCCTGCAAGAGGCGGTGCGCGAACAGCTGACCGACTACCTGCTGGCGGAAGATGGCGAAAATGCCTTCCACTATGCGCCGCTGCTCAATCAGGCGCGGCTGTTTGCCGCCATCCACGATCACCCGTTCGACGAATAGGGGCAGTTGGGCTTTCGCGGTGGCGGTTGTATACTGTCTGCATATACAGTATTGCAGGTAGCCACCGATGCGACTCTTTATCGCCGAGAAGCCCACGCTGGGCCGCGCCATTGCCGATGCCCTGCCCAAGCCCCACAAGAAGGGCGACGGTTTTATCGAAACAGCCCAGGGGGATGTGGTCACCTGGTGCATCGGCCATCTGCTGGAACAGGCCGAGCCCGATGCCTATGACGCCGCCTTCAAGCAGTGGCGGATGGAGCATCTCCCCATCGTCCCCGCCCAGTGGCAGCTGGTGGCCAAACCCAAGACCAAAACCCAGCTCACCGTCATCAAGCGACTGATCAAGCAGGCGGACTGTGTGGTCAACGCCGGTGACCCGGATAGGGAAGGGCAACTGCTGGTGGACGAGGTGATCGACTTTCTCGGCTACCCGAAAACCAAGCCGGTGCAGCGCTGCCTCATCAGCGATCTCAACCCGCCCGCGGTGCGCCGCGCCCTCGACAAGCTCAGAGACAACAAGGAGTTCGTGCCGCTGGCGGTCTCGGCGCTGGCCCGCAGTCGGGCCGACTGGCTCTACGGCATCAACATGACCCGCGCCTACACTCTGCTCGGGCGCAAGGCCGGTTGCAGTGAGCTGCTCTCGGTTGGCCGGGTGCAGACCCCGCTGCTGGGGCTGGTGGTGCGGCGGGATCTCGAGATCGAGGCCTTCGTCCCCAAACCCTTCTACGAGGTGCTGGCCCATCTGCTGACCGACGGCAACGAGCGCTTCACCGCCAAGTGGCTGCCATCGGAAGCCTGCCTGCCGTGGCAGGATGAGGAGGGGCGGGTGCTCAACCGGGCGCTGGCCGACAAGGTGGTGAGCCGGATCAACGGCCAACCCGCACAGGTCGAATCGGTGGAGGAGCAGGCCCGCAAGCAGGCGGCGCCGCTGCCCTATAACCTCTCCAGTCTGCAGATCGATGCCGCCAAGCGCTTCGGCATGGATGCCAAGCGGGTGCTCGACATCTGCCAAAGCCTCTACGAGCGTCACAAGCTCATCACCTATCCGCGCTCCGATAGCCGCTATCTGCCGACCGACCACTTCAAGCGGGCCGAACAGGTGCGCGGTGCCATCGCCGCTACAGCGCCTGCACTGGCCAAGGCGGTGAGCGAGGCAGACGGCAAGATCCGCAGCAAGGCGTGGAACGATAGCAAGGTGGATGCCCACCACGCCATCATCCCCACCGAGAAGCAGGGCAACCCCGCCACGCTGGGGGCCGACGAGGCGAAGCTTTACGGCCTGATTGCCCGCCAGTACCTGCTGCAGTTCTACCCTCCGTTCGAATACAACGACAGCAAGGTGCTGCTGCGCATCGCCGGTGGTCTGTTTCAGGCCAAGGCGCGGCGCATTCTGAAAGCGGGCTGGAAGGCGCTGCTCGGGGTGGAGGAGGAAGACGACGAAGAGAAGGCGGGCACGCTACCCGCGCTGAAGGAAGGCGAGCAACTGCTGTGCGAGCGGGGCGAACTGCAGGAGAAGATGACCCAGCCGCCCAAGTCGTTCACCGATGCCACCCTGCTGGCGGCCATGACCGGCATCGCCCGCTATGTGCAGAATCCCGAGATCCGCAAGACCCTGCGCGACACCGACGGTCTCGGCACAGAAGCGACCCGGGCCGGCATCATCGACCTGCTGTTCAAGCGTCGCTTTCTGGTGCGTCAGGGCAAGAGCATCAAGGCGACCCCGACCGGGCGGGCGCTGGTGCAGGCGCTGCCTGCTACTGCCACCACGCCGGATATGACGGCGCTGTGGGAGCAGAGCCTTGGCCAGATCGCCGAGCGCCACGGCAGCTACCAGCAGTTTATGGGGCCGCTCACCGAGCAGCTCAACGGCCTGATCGAGGGGGCGCGGCAGGACTCCGGCGCCAGCTTCAGCGCCCTGCCCAAGGAGGCGCCGGGTGCCGGTAAGCGGCGTTTTACCAAACGCAAGAGTCCGGCAGCCAGCACGACTGGCGGGCCCCGACCGCGCAAGACGGCCAGCAAGCGCCAGACCAGGGCTGCATAACGAAAAAAGGCGCCCATCCCGGGCGCCAAAGGCATTGTTGTCAGGCTGCCTGAGTGGACAAGCTGGCACGGATCCTGTGCTGGTAGTGCAGAACCACACCGAGAAACACCAGATCCTTGAACAGGAAGAACTCGGTGATTGGCACGCCATCAACCACTTTCCAGACACCTGTCAGGGTCAGCAGGAAGCTCAGCGTCGCCAGGAAGGTGACGATAGCTCCCATGCTGCACCAGTAACCGATGCGAGGTTGCCACAGACCCACGACCAGTCCGATGGCGATCACTATCTCGACCACCCCGATCAGGTTCGATACGCTCTGTTCCGATAAGGGGCCATAGAGCCAGCTCATCAAGGGGTGGCTGGCTACCAGTGGTTTGATGGCGGCTGCCTCTGTCGGGGTAAACTTGAAGACGCCGATCCAGAGCAGGGTCAATACCACTCCCGCCAGAGCGACCAGAAAGCCTTTGTCATGTTGCTGCATGGGGGCTCCTTGTTTAAGGGGTCAGAGTGACGGGCGGGAAGTCGATCTCGGTCGCTGCCAGGTGGTTGCCATAGTTGGTCAGGGTATTGACCACCACCTGGCCGAGCACCTCCAGCAGCAGCTCGTCATCTACGCCTGCGGCACGGGCGCTAGCAAGCTGCTCGTCACTGATCACCCCGCGCTGGTTGACCAGCGCCGTTGCCAGTTGCAGCAGGGCGTGATCAAGGGGAGCCGAGGCCTGGCCGAGTCGGGCTGCCCGGATCTCCTGGGCCGAGAATCCGGCCTTGCCCGCGAGCAGAGTGTGGGCAGACAAACAGTATTGGCAGGCGTTGGCTTGACCTATGGCCAGTGCCAGCAACTCCCGTTGTGGGGCAGTGAGGCGCCCCTTGCCAAGCGCCTCGGCAAAGCCCAGGAAGCCATTGAGCAGGGCTGGCGAGTGGGCCAGGGTAGCGTAGAGGTTGGGCACCATGCCCAGATTGCGGTGCAGGGTGGTCAGGGTCTGGGCGGCTGCGGGTTGCGGTTGGGATACGGGTTGGATACGGCTCATGATCTTCTCCTGTGGTAGTGAAGGTACGGGAGACAGTGTGCCGTCATTCGTGATACGGTTTATCACTCATCGTCTGCAAATAAATACTATTCGTCTCAAATATGGATCCGCTCTCTGCCCTGTTGGTTCATGCCTCCCCCGAAGCCAAGATCTTCTTCGCCGGCAACCTGTGCCAGCACTCCTCCAGTGATGATTATCCGAGTGGCGGACATCTTCATCTGCTGCGCAGTGGCGCCGTCATGTTGCGTGAAGAGGGGGGCGCCAGCTTGCTGCTCGAGGAGCCGACCCTGATCCTGTTCCCTCGGGGACGTCCCCACAAGCTTGAACCCAGAACGCTGGGGGGTTGTGATTTGGTGTGCGCCAATGTCGCATTCGGCAAGGGGGTAGCATCGCCGTTGCAACTGGCATTACCGGGCTCGCTGGTGCTGCCGCTAAGGGAGTTGCCGGCCCTGACGCCGGTGCTGAACCAGCTGTTTGACGAGGCGTTTCACCCCCGCTACGGGCAGGATCCGCTGATCTCCCGCTTGCTGGAGGTACTGTTGATCCTGCTGCTGCGTCATCTGGTCGAGCAAGGAGTGTGTCAGCAGGGGATGCTGGCAGGTATTTCCGATCCCCGGTTGGCCAAGGCGATCTCGGTGATGCATCAGCGTGGGGATGAACCCTGGACGGTGGCCACGCTGGCGCGGGAGGCCGGCATGTCGCGGGCCCGCTTTGCCGCGAGGTTTCAGGAGCGGGTTGGTCAAGCGCCGCTTGGTTATCTGACCCACTGGCGTATGGCGCTAGCCTGCCAGCAACTGCTGGCGGGGGAGCCCGTGGTACAGGTGGCGCTGGGGGCGGGGTACAGCAGCAGTGTCGCCTTTGGTCGGGCATTCGAGCGGGAGCTGGGGGTGAGCCCGGGGCGCTGGCTCAAGGCGCAGCAACAAGCCGAATAAAAAAACGGGGCAGCCAGTGGCTGCCCCGTGTTCATGGCTGGTCAGCCAGTATAGACGTTCTCTTCCGGATAACGGATGCGGGTCTCGACCGGGCGGGCCAGCATAAAGGCCAGGGTCAGGGGGCCGAGACGGCCGCAAATCATCACCAGCACCAGGATCAGCTTGCCCGGCTCGCTCAGGGAGGCGGTGATGCCGGTGGAGAGGCCGACGGTGGCAAATGCCGAGATGGTCTCGAACATGATTTTGTCGAACGGCAGATCCTCGGTCACCATCAGCAGGAACATCGCCAGCATCAGCACCATGGTGCTGACGATGATGATTGCCAGCGATCGGGTCACGATCTGGGGCGACAGGGTGCGGCCAAAAGCGGTGACATGGGGCCGTTTGGTCAGAAATGCCTTGGTCGCCAGCAGCACGACTGCGAAGGTGGTGACTTTGATACCACCACCGGTCGAGGTGGCACCGGCACCGATAAACATCAGCATCATCAGGAACAGCAGCGCCGCCGGGGTCATCAGCCCGATATCTATGGTATTGAAACCGGCGGTACGGGCGCTGGCAGACTGGAAGAAGGCAGCCAGCAGCTGGCCACCGATACCGGCCTTGCCGAGGGTGCCGGGGTTGTTGTGTTCCAGCAGCCAGAACATCAGGGTACCGGCCAGCAGCAGGGCCGGGGTCATCAGCAGCATCAGCTTGCTGTGCAGCTTCAGCTTGCGCCAGCGGCGGTTGCGCACCAGATCGACGATGACGGTAAAGCCGATCCCCCCCAGGATCAGCAGGCCGGCGATGGTCAGGCTGATGATGGGGTCGTCTCTATAGTCCATGAGGTTGTTGGCAAACAGCGAAAAACCGGCGTTGTTGAAGGCCGAGACCGCGTGGAAAAAGCTGACATAGAGGCCGTGCACCCACCCCATCTCGGGCACCCAGCGGATCGCCATGATGCCGGTGCCGATCAGCTGGGCAATAAAGGCGAACAGCACGATCCGTTTGACCAGCTGAATGATGTTGACCGAGCCCTCCTGTCCCAGCGCCTCCTTGGCCAGTACCTGTTGGCGCAGACCGACCCGCTTGCTGAAGATGGCGATCAGCAGCAGGGTCATGGTCATCTGGCCCAGACCGCCGATCTCCATCAGCATCAGCAGGAAAATCTGCCCCTGCAGGGTGAAGGCGGTGCCTGTATCCACCACGCCAAGACCTGTCACGCTGATGGCCGAGGTGGCGGTAAACAGGGCGTTGACGAAGGTAACCTCGCCGTTATGGCTGGAGGGTTGCACCAGAAAGATGGTGCCAATCAGCAGAATGATCAGAAAGCTGCCGAGGATCAGCCGGGCTTCGCTCCAGCGAGAGTCCTGCTCCCGATGGAGGGCGAAGGCGTAGCTGCTGCGCCAGTTGATCATAGGGTTTCGAGCCAGTGGTCGATGGCGTGCTTGTTGCCCGCCAGGATCAGGATGTCGCCCAGTTGCAGCTCCATCTTGCCGGTCAGTACGTTGTGCAGCACATCACCACGCTTGATGGCGAGCAGCTGGAAATCGCTCTGTTGCAGCAGGTGGAAGTCGCCCAGTTCCCGGCCGTTCTGTTGCAGGCCGATCACGAACTCGGTCAGCACCATGTCGTGGCCCAGCTCCAGATAGTCGAACAGCCGGTTGTCCAGCATGCTCTGGGCGACCCGGCGGCCCATGTCCCACTCCGGGTTGATCACCTTGTCGGCGCCCACTTTCTGCAGGATCTTGGCGTGGAACTTGTCGCGTGCCTTGACCCACACCTTCTTCACGCCTGCCTCTTTCAAGACGAGGGTTGTGAGGATGCTGGTCTCCAGGTTGTCACCGATGGCAACGAAGACGATATCGAAATTGGCCAGTCCCAGCTCGGCCACGGTGGCCTCATCGGTGGCATCCGCCACGATAACGTGATTGCAGAGGGCGGCGATTTGCCGGGTCTTGCTCTCGTCGATATCGATGGCCAGTACTTCGGCATCTTGCCGCTGCAGCTCTTCGCACAGCGCGCTGCCAAACAGGCCCAGGCCGATGACGGCAAACTGGTTGTTCATGAGTTGTTCCTCAGCAGTTGAAGTCGCCTACTCTAAACCACTGTTATTCCCCCGAAAAGGGCTCGGGTTTTTCGTCATGGGGTAACTTGGGGTAGACTGCGCCCTTGCACCAAGCCGGGATAGACCGATGAAACTGAATGCCAACGCTTCCTTGTTGAAGCTCAACACCCTTGCCCTCGATGCGTACTGCCTCTGGCTGGCAGAGGTGGAGCAGGTTGCCGATCTGGCGACCCTGCGTGCTGATCCACAACTCAACCAGTTGCCTCGCCTCAATCTGGGCGGCGGCAGCAATATGCTCTTCACCACCGATTTTCTCGGTCTGGTGGTGCTCAACCGGCTCAAGGGGATTACCGCTGAAGATGGTGGCGATCACTGGTTGCTCCATGTGGCGGCCGGTGAAGATTGGCATCAGCTGGTGCGCCATACCTTGCAACAGGGCTGGTTCGGGCTAGAGAATCTGGCGCTCATTCCCGGTACGGTCGGTGCCGCGCCGGTGCAGAACATCGGTGCCTATGGCGTTGAGCTGGCCGACTTCTGCGCCTATGTCGAGGCGTTCAACTGGCAGAGTGGCGAGATTGAACGGATCGCGGCGGCAGAGTGCCGCTTCGGTTATCGCGACAGCATCTTCAAACACGAGTATCAGGATTCCCACCTGATCACCGCCGTCGGGCTCAAACTGCCCAAGGCGTGGCAACCGGTGCAGGGCTATGGCCCACTGGCTGCGCTCGGTGACGCGCCTTCGGCGCAGGCCATCTTCGATACCGTCTGTGCCACCCGCATGGCCAAGCTGCCGGATCCTGCGGTGCTCGGCAATGCGGGCAGCTTCTTCAAGAATCCGGTGGTGCCTGCCGCGCTGGCGGAGTCGCTCAAGTCGCGCTACCCGCAGATGCCCTGCTATCCGGCCGGAGAAGGGCAGGCCAAGCTGGCGGCGGGCTGGCTCATCGATCAATGCGGTCTGAAAGGTTTCGCCATTGGCCGTGCCGCCGTTCATCAGGAGCAGGCGCTGGTGCTGGTCAATCTGGGGGGCGCCAGTGCCATGGAGCTGATCGCGCTGGCGGCTCATGTCCGTGACAGCGTGGAGCAGACGTTTGGCGTGGTGCTGGAGCACGAGGTGCGTTTTATGGGTACGCATGGTGAAACCTGGCTCGACGAGGTGCTCTCATGACCCTTACTCCCATCAGACAGACCCTGATCACTCTGCTTAGCGACGGCCAGTTTCACTCCGGCGAACAGCTGGGTGAGCAGCTCGGCATCAGCCGGGCGGCGGTGAGCAAACACATGGCGGCGCTCAAGGAGCTGGGGCTGGATCTCTTTAGCCTGACCGGCAAGGGCTACCGGCTGGCGGTGCCGATGGCGCTCTATGATCAGGCTACCTTGCAGGCACTGGCCCCGATGGCACCGGTACACTGTTTTCCGGTCATTGGCTCGACCAATCAACACCTGCTGGATCGGGTCAATGAGCTGCGCTCTGGCGAGAGCTGTCTGGCCGAGTGTCAGACCGCCGGGCGCGGTCGTCGTGGCAAACCCTGGATTTCGCCGTTTGGTTGCCAGCTGATCCTCAGCATGTACTGGCGACTCGAGCAAGGCATGGCGGCGGCCATGGGGCTGAGTCTGGCGGTCGGCGTGGCAGTGGTTGAAGCGCTGGAGTCCCTTGGTTATCAGGGGGTCGAGCTCAAGTGGCCGAACGACCTCTACTATCAGGGCCGCAAGCTGGCGGGCATTCTGGTAGAGATGAGCGGTAGCGCCGGCGCCAGTTGTCATCTGGTGATTGGCATCGGTCTCAATCTGGCGATGCCTGCCCGCGAAGGTGAGAAGATTGATCAGGCCTGGGCTGAGCTGCGTCACATCAATCCGGAACTGGTGGATCGCAATCAGTTGGCGGCCCGGATGATCGTCCATCTGCAGCGGGCGCTGCACACCTTTGAGCAGCAGGGGCTGGCAAGCTTTGTCGATGAGTGGAACCGGCTCGATCACTTTGCCGGTCGCCCTGTGCGCCTGCTGATGGGGGATCAGGAGATCCGCGGCATCGCTCGTGGCATCGACGATCGCGGCGCCCTGCGACTGGAGACAGGTGAAGGGATCAAATACTATCTGGGGGGCGAGCTCTCCCTGCGCCGGGGCGACTGAGGGTCAGCAAGGCCGCTCATGATGCCAAACAAGAAGAGGGGGCCCGCGGGCCCCCTCTTCGTTATCCGGCAACCGCCGTCATCATTTGCGCAGTTTGATCTGCTCGATGGCGTGCTCATGGCCCTTGGTCATGATCAGGTTGGCTCGCTCACGCGTTGGCAAGATATTTTCTTGCAAATTCAGATAGTTGATATCTTGCCAGATGTTGCTGGCGATCTGGGTCGCCTCACTCTCCGCCAGCTTGGCGTAGTTATGGAAGTAGGAGTCGGGATCCGAGAAGGCGCCGCTGCGGAATTTCAGGAAGCGTTCGATATACCAGGTGCGCAGCAGTTCGGCATCGGCATCCACATAGATGGAGAAGTCGACGAAGTCCGACACGAAGACCCGATGGGGCTCCTGAGGGTAATCCATGCCGCTTTGCAGCACATTGAGCCCTTCCAGGATCAGGATGTCCGGCTGCTCCACCACCTTCTTCTCATCGGGAATGATGTCGTAGATAAGGTGGGAGTAAACCGGCGCTTCGACCTTCTCGTGACCAGCGCGGATGTTGGCGACAAACTCCACCAGATGGCGGATGTCGTAGGATTCCGGGAACCCCTTGCGGCGCATCAGGCCGCGCTCTTCCAGTACCTTGTTGGGATAGAGGAAGCCGTCGGTGGTGACCAGCTCCACCCGTGGATGTTCCGGCCAGCGCTCCAACAGGGCCTGCAGAATACGGGCCGTGGTGCTTTTGCCCCCCGCCACGCTGCCGGCAATGCTGATAATATAAGTGCCCTTGCCGCGGGACTGGCCGAGAAACTGCTCCAGCACCCGGCTGCGACGCTGTTTGGCTTTGACATAGAGATTGAGCAGGCGGGAGAGAGGCAGATAGATCTCTTCCACTTCCCGCAATGACACCTTCTCGTTGATCCCGCGCAGGGTCTGCAGATCGTGTTCGGTCAGGGTCAGGGGGACCGAATCGCGCAATAACGCCCATTGTTCGCGGGTGAATTGCAGATAGGGGTTATGCTCTGTCGTCATGGTGTCATCACTGTTTCTTGGGCACGGCGACCATACACCAAGGGTGGGGGAGCGACAAGGGACGCAGCAGGATTGGCTTGTTTGCCCCCGCTTTTTTGCAAACTTCCCAGCAATAAAGCATATTTTGCCGGGTTCAATGGTTGCATCCCCCAAAACCTTACAATAAAATGCGCGACGCTTGACTGTCTGTCGTCTATTTGCGGTGCAAAAGCGATAAACACAACGGGTGCAAGCAGAATTACCGTTGTGACAATCTGGCGTCTGGAGGGGTTCCCGAGCGGCCAAAGGGATCAGACTGTAAATCTGACGGCTCTGCCTTCGAAGGTTCGAATCCTTCTC